>CAYXPA010000035.1:0-36028 GCA_964466945.1 uncultured Verrucomicrobiota bacterium
TGGTGTTCCTGTATAAGCGGGTGCTGCAAGTGCCTTTGGATGAGGCGATTGCCGCAGTGCGAGCGGATCGGAAGCCGAACGTGCCAGTGGTGCTGACCCGGGAAGAGGTGGCGCGGATGCTGCCGCTGGTGGAAGGGGTGGCGCACCTGGTGGTGAAACTGCTTTACGGCAGCGGGTTGCGAATCATGGAGGCGCTGCGGCTGCGGGTCAAGGACGTGGATTTGGGGATGAAACAGATCACGGTACGGGACGGCAAGGGGGCCAAGGACCGGGTGACCACGTTTGCGGAGTCGCTGAAGCCTTTGTTGGAGAATCACTTGCAGAAGGTGAAGGTGGTGCATGAGCGGGATTTGGCGGCTGGGTGCGGGGCGGTGTATCTGCCCTACGCCCTGGAACGGAAATATCCCAACGCCAATCGGGACTGGGGCTGGCAGTGGGTATTTCCGGCACGGGATCTGTCCACCGATCCACGGACGGGGGTGGTGCGGCGGCATCACGTGGACCCCGGGGTGGTGAACAAGGCAATCAAGGCAGCGGCACGGCGGGCGGGGCTGACCAAGGCGGTCAGCGCGCACACGTTTCGGCATTCGTTTGCGACGCATCTGTTGCAACGGGGGACGGATATCCGGACGATCCAAGCGCTTCTGGGGCACAAGGATGTATCCACCACGATGATCTACACGCACATCTTGCAGCAGGGCGGGCAGGGGGTGCGCAGCCCGCTGGACGATCTGGCAGAGGAGTAGTTTGTCGGCAGCCGGTGGCACGTGGAGCGGCTGCGCTGGGGGGAGAGCGGGGTTGATCACGCTCTTGGAGGGAACGCCGCCGTTGGTGGTCGGGCGACTGGATGGCACTGGGTGGGGATCATGGAGGCGGGGCGGTTGCGGGGAAGAGTCGTGGATTGTGCCACGTGGCAACTTGGGATGCACGCGGGCAGGCGGGAACGAAGGCGGGGTGACGGCCACGCTGCGCGGGAGGGCGGTTTGGAGGGGTGGATGGCCAATAGCTGATGGCCGAGGGCCGAGGGCGGAGCTCAAGGATGGGGGCAGGTTGCGGCTAAGGGAGTTACCGCGGTTGTGGATGCAGGAGATGGACCTGGACCGCGGTCAGGTGGTGGTGCGCGGGGGCAAGGGGGATGAGGACCGGGTGACGGTGCTGCCGTACGCGCTGCTGGAGCGGCTGGCGGCGCACCGGGATCGGTTGCGGGAGTTGTATGAAGCCGACCGGCGGGCGGGGCTGCCGGGGGTGTGGCTGCCCGAGGGGCTGGAGCGCAAATACCCCGGAGCGGGCGAGTCGTGGGCATGGCAATGGTGGTTTCCCTCCCGCCAGTTGCTGCGCGACCCGCGCACGGGTTTACGGCGGCGGCATCACGTGCTGGACGCGACATTTCAGCATTGCATCCGGCAGGCGACGCAGAAGGCGAGGCTGAACAAGAAGGTGACACCCCACGTGTTGCGGCATTCGTTTGCCACGCACTTGCTGGAGAGCGGGACGGACATTCGGACGGTGCAGGAGTTATTGGGGCACAAGGACGTGACGACGACGCAGATTTACACGCATGTCATGCGGCGGCCAGGGTTGGGGGTGCGCAGTCCGCTGGATCAAGCTTGAGGCGACCAGCGACCGCGGTGTCCGAAGCACCGCCGGGTTTGGGCTCGAAGATTTCACAGTGAGCCCGAAGCACCGACTCCGGCTATCCGCCCGGAAACTTTTGACGCGCCGGCGGGACGGTCCTGGAATGGGCGCGTGCGCACGGCCGATTTTCATTACCCGCTGCCGCCGGAGTTGATTGCTCAGCGGCCGGCGCCGCGTCGGGACGCCGCGCGTCTGCTGGTGCTGCATCGCCGCGCGGGCCGGCTCGAGCACCGGCGCTTCCCCGACCTGCTCGAGTACCTGCGCGCGGGGGACGTGCTGGTGCTCAACGATTCGCGGGTCATTCCGGCCCGCCTGCGGGCGCGCAAGCCGACGAGCGGGGGCGCGGTGGAGGTGTTGTTGTGCGAGGAGGCGGCGCCCAACGATTGGTGGGTGTTGCTCCGACCCGGCAAGCGGGTGCGCGCGGGCACGCGCCTGGAGTTTTGCCCCGCGCGCCCCGGGACGGGTCATCGCCTGGCCGCCACGGTGCGTGACAAAAACGCCGAGGGCCTTTACCGGCTGGTCTTCGCGGGCGCGGACGTGCGGGCGGTGCTGGAGGATTTTGGCGAAGTCCCCTTGCCGCCGTACATCGAACGGGCCGGCGCGCCGTTGCCGGAGGACCGCGAGCGCTACCAAACCGTGTACGCCCGCCCGCCCGGCTCGGTAGCGGCGCCCACCGCAGGCTTGCACTTCACCGCCGAACTGCTCGAGGCGATCCGCGCGCGGGGCGTGGCGGTGCATTACGTGACGCTGCACGTGGGTCTGGGCACTTTTGCACCGGTGAAGGCGGCCCGGGTGGAGGACCACGTGATGCACGAGGAGGCGTATGAACTGCCCGAGGCCACGGCCGCGGCAGTAAACGTCGCGCGGGAGGCGGGCCGGCGGGTGGTGGCGGTGGGCACGACCAGTGTGCGGGTGTTGGAAAGCGTCGCCGCGGCGGGGCCGGGCGGCAGGCTGGTGGCTGGCCGCGGGCGGACGCGGTTGTTCATTTACCCGCCGTACCGGTTTCGCGTGGTGGACGCGCTGCTGACGAACTTTCACCTGCCCGAGTCCACGCTGCTGATGCTGGTCTGCGCCTTTGCCGCGCCAGGCGAGACCGCTGGGCGGGAGCTGGTGCTGCGCGCCTACGCCGAGGCGGTGCGCGAGCGGTACCGGTTCTTCAGCTATGGCGACGCGATGCTGCTGCTATGAAGGCGCGCCCGAAGCATGACGAAGTTCCGGCGGGCCGGATTCTCCGGCTGCCAACGCTGCCGGCGCCGCAACCGCGCGCGCGGCCGCAGGTGCTGGTGAACATGGCCATGAGCGCCGACGGCAAGATCGCCACGGCGGACCGGGCCATTCACACCTTCGGCAGCAAGCGCGACCTGGCGCACTTGTACGAACTGCGAGCGACGGCGGACGCGGTGATGTGCGGCGCGCGCACGGTGGCGCTCGATGCCACGTTGGGCCCGGGCGGTTTGAAGTACCGGCGGCTGCGGCTGCGGCGCAGCCTGGCGGAGTACCCGTTGCGGGTGGTGGTGAGCGGGTCGGGGTCGGTGGATCCGGCGTTGCCGGTGTTTGCCGCACGGTTTTCTCCGATCCTGGTGCTCACCACGGCCCGGGCCGGCGCCGCGCGGCTGCGACGCCTGGCCGCGGTGGCGGACGAGGTGATCGTAGCCGGGAAGGCGGCCTTAGATTTCACGGCGGCGCTGGCCCATCTGCGGCGGCACTGGGGCGTGCGGCGCCTGCTTTGCGAGGGTGGCGGCGAGCTTAACGACGCGCTTTTTCGTGCCGACGTGGTGGACGAGCTGCACCTGACGATCTGCCCGTTCATCTTTGGCGGCCGGGAGGCGCCCACTCTCGCGGACGGGCTCGGCTTGGGCCGGTTGGCGGCGGCGCGGCAATTTCGCCTGGCGCGCCGACGGCGGGTGGGGGACGAGTTGTTCTGCGTGTTTGCTCGTGCGCGGTAGTGAGCCGCTGGACTGTTGATTCGTGGCGCAGATTCTTTCCCGGCGAGCGCGGGCGGCCCCTCCGCAGGTTCCATCTACTCGCCGAGGACGGTGACCATGACCGTGCGCCGGCGGGCGCGGATGTCGCATTCGAGCAGGAAGACCTGTTGCCAGGTGCCCAGGACCAGGCACCGCTCGCGCACGGGCACGGTCAATGACGACCCCAGGAGCGTCGCCTGGAGGTGCGAGTGGCCGTTGCCGTCGTGCCAGGCCCGCTCGTGGCCGTAATTGTGGCCGGGCGGGATGAGGCGGTCGAGCAGTTGGGGGAGGTCGGTCTGAAGGCCCGGCTCGAACTCGATGGTGCCCAGCGCGGCCGTGCTGCCGATCACGAAGAGATGCGCCACGCCCTGCCGCACGCCCGAGTTGCCGACCACGCGTTGCACGCGGGCGGTCAGGTCGTGCATGTCGCCGTGGCCGGAAGTGGCGACCTGGATTTCAGCGGTGTGAACCATGCCCGATGTTTGCCCCGGTGCCCGGGGGCCGGGCAAGCAGCGAGCGGTAGAGCGCGGCCAGTTGTTCCGCGGCGCGTTCGAGCGAGAACTGCGCGGCGACCCTCGCGTGCAACTGCCAGCGCGCGGGCAGGTCCAACGGGAGGCGGCCGGCCAGCTCCAGCATGGCCGCCGCCAGGGCCGGGACGTCACCGCGCGGGACCAGTTGACCGTAGCCGGCCGGGGCGAAGGCCTCGGGGATGCCGTCAAGGTCGGTGGCGATGACGGGTTTGCCGCAGGCGTGGGCCTCGATGATGACGCCGGGGATCGCCTCCGTGCCGACCTGGGGCAGTACCAGACAGTCCAGCGCGTTCATCGCCGCCGGCATGTCGTGGCAATACGGCGTGAGCCAGGCCAAGCCGGCGAGGCCGAGTTGCCGAATCTGCGCTTCCAACTGCGTCCGCAGGTTGCCGCGGCCGATGATCAGGAAGCGCGCTTGCGGCAGGGTCGCCTTCACGCGCGCCGCCGCTTGGAGAAATTCCGGCTGGCCCTTGCCGCGCGGCAAACTGTAGCCGCCCGCCACAGCAAACACGTAATGCTCCGGCGCGACGCCCCATGCCCGGCGTTGCGCCGCGCCGTCGCCGGGGCGGAAGCGGTCCATGTCAATGCCGCCATAGACGACGTGGATTTTGGACAAGTCGCCGCGCATCGGCGGCCGCCAGTGCCGCTCCGGATTGTCGGAGGCGGGATCAGCGTGGCCTTCGCGCAGGACTTTGGCGACGAATTGCGAGACGGCCAGCATCGCGTCGCACTGGCTGAGCAGGAAGCGGCGGCTGAGCCAGGAGCCGGGGCTTTTGGCCAGGTGCCGGCTGAGCACAACCTTGGGGCGCGCGCCCGAGAGCCGCGCCGCCAGAATGGCCGGCCAGTAATCGTTGCCGTGGCGGGCGTGGAGAATCTGGATGCGCTGCTGCCGCACGAAGCGCGCGGTGCGGAGGATGAACGGCAGTTTGAGCGGGCCCACCGGCGCGGCGTGAAAGGCCAGGCCCAACGCCTGCGCGACGGTCGAAAACTCGCGTCCGCCCGGGCCCAGCAGCCACACGGAGAGGCCGAGTTGCTGGAGGGCGTGGGCGATGCGCACCGAGCGGTCGTCCGTGCCGCCGCCGGACAGGCGCGAGTTCAGGTGCAGCACGCGCAAGGCAGAGGCTGGGGCAGGGCCCGGGCTCATGGCGCGGGGTGAGACCGTTCCTGGGCTTCGCGCAGGCGGGCGTGGCGCAGGAAGGTTTGAAACGCCGCCAGCCGGGCGACGGCCAGGCCCTGCCAGCCGTCCAAAAAACCCAGACGCAGGAAATAGCCGCGCACAAACCGCCACCAGGGCCGCAGCCACAGGTCGAGCATCCCCGTCGTGGCGCCGGCGGCCAGTTGTTCGCGCACGAAGTAATCCGCGTAGGTGAGGCTCTTGGCCGCTTGGTGGGCGAGGTCCACGGCGGTGAAGTGCAGCAGGTCGTGACGCAACCGGCCCACGCGGCCGTCCACCTCCAGCCGGGCGTGCGGTTCCTGGCCGGTCCAGCGGGCATGGCCCTTGCGCCAGAGACGCACGGTGCGGTCGGGGTACCAGTCGCCGTGGCGAATCCAGCGGCCGCAGAACTGCGTGCAGCGCGGGCAACTGAAGGCGACCAGGTCGGTGGGCAGGGACGGCGCGGAGAGCTTGGCGGCGATTTCTTCCCGCAACGGCGCGGAGACGACTTCGTCCGCATCCAGACCGAGCAACCAGGGCTGCGTGGCCCGGGCAGCCGCGGCGTTTTTCTGGGGCACGAACCCTCGCCAGGGTTCGCGATAAACGCGGGCGCCGGCCGCGCGGGCGATTTGCTCCGTGCCGTCATTCACCTCCTCGTTGAGCACCACCACGATTTCCGCGGTCCAGCCGGCCACGCTTTCGAGCGCCCGGCCTATGCGCCCGGCCTCGGCGCCGGCAATCATGCACACCGAGATGGGCATGCGGGTCATGGGTGCGGGGCGCGGCCCGGACCGGGGCGACGGCGCCGACGTGCTTTGAGTTCCGCCAGTGCCTGGGCGGTGGTCCGGAGGCGGGCAAATTTGCGCCGCCAGATTTCGAGGCACGCGGCGTGAATTGACTCGTCGAGCGTAGCGACGGCATCGGTCAAGACGGTCACGCGGTAATCGCGGTTGGCGGCAGCGAGCACGGTGCTGTTGACGCAAACGTCGGTGGTCACGCCGCCGACCAGCAGGTGCGTAATGCTCCGGCAGCGCAAGGCCAGATCCAGCGGGGTGTCGAGGAACTTGTCGTACACGTGACTGGCCACGACCAATTCGCCGGGACGCGGGGCCAGTTCGGGAATGATGTCGGCCGATTCCGGGCCCGTGCCGGGCTGCGGTCCCACCAGGCAGTTGCCCGAGGGCCGCCCGAAGCCGGTGGGCTGGCCCGACTGGGGCGGGAGGTGTTCGATGCCAAAGGGGTCGCCGCGCAGGCAGGGCACGGCGGGCGAGTACACGAATTGCGTGAAGATGACCGGCACTTTCAAGGCGCGACAACCCGCGATCATGCGGCGCAGGGCCGGAATGAGGGCGCGGCCCCGGGGCACTTCGAGGGAAGCCCCGGGGTCCAGGAAACCGTGCTGCATGTCCACGACGAGCAGCGCGGTGTGCGCCGGGTCGCAGGCGTGGGAGGCTTCGATGCGCTGTTGCCCGGCCAATGCTTTCGATACCGGTGAGGCTGGCATGGGGCGAGCATGCGCCACCTGGCGGCGGTTGACCAGCGGGGGTTTTGCGGTGCCGCGCCGTTCGAGGGCGGGCGCCGTTTGTCTTTGCCCCGGCCGGCCGGTGCTGCGACGACGCCGGCTCGGCGTGCCGAGTCAGCGGATGCGGCGGGTGGCGTGTTCCTTGAGCCAGGCCACGTCGCGGCTGTTGGGCACGGGATAGTTGTGGCCGTGCCAGTCGAGGGTCTTGGGCGGATTGTAGGTGCGCGGGTCGGTCCAGCGGTGCAGCTCGGCATGGCCGTCGGCGAAGAGGAAGGTGCTGGCCGGGGTGTGGTAATTGGCCGGCACGTGGTAAAAGGCGGAGCCGCTCATGACCAGGCCGTAGAAGGGTCGGCAGATGCTGTCGTGGTGGATTTCGGAAATCACCCACAAGTCGGAGGGGCCGGGTTGGGTGATGTCGGCGGTTTTGAGGTAAACTTGGTAGTTGGCGTTGGGGTTGTCGCGGTAAACGTCCCCGCGCCAGCCGACGTAGGCGTTCATGCCGTAGCTGCGGGTGACCAGAACGCGCTTGTTGCCGACCAGCTCGAGGGTTTTGTCGCTGGGGCAACGGTAGATTTCCACGGTCTTGAGGTAAGGGCCAAAGAGGGAATAGCGGGGGTCGGTGAGCTTGAAGGTGTTGGTGTTGTCGCTGGGCGTGCTCTCGAAGCTGCCGCCCACCCAGGTGACGGGGTAGCGGGTGTCGGTTCCGTTGTTGTTGATGGCCAGGGACTCGTTGTTGTCGCCGGCGTACATCACCCAGATCAGGCCGAGTTGCTTGAGGTTGTTCACGCAGGTGATGGCCTGGGCCTTGCCCTTGGCCCGGGACAGCGCCGGCAGGAGCATCGAGGCGAGGATGGCAATGATGGCGATGACCACCAGCAACTCGATGAGGGTGAAGGCCGGCGAGAGGTGTGGGCGGGAGCAGTGGTTTGGCTTCATAAACACCGGCAGGGCGCGCCTGCTTGTTGCGGGGGGACCCTAGACCCGCCAGGCCGGGGGCGACAAGTGTGCGTTTGAAGGCCCAAGGCTTTGCTTTTGCGGCGGGTTCTGCCAGTTTGGACGGCATGGCAAGGATGCTTTTCGCGCGCCGGCTGAGCGGTTTGTTGGGGCTGGCGCTGCTGGCGAATTCGCCGGCGCTGGCACAATCCAAGACCCGGGCCAGCCTGCTCTTGGAGGCGGAGGCCGCCCGTCCCGGGGACACGGTCATGGCCGCCGTGCGTCTGCAGATGGCCAAGGGCTGGCACACGTACTGGCGCAACCCCGGCGAGTCGGGCAAGGCCACCGAGATCACCTGGAAACTGCCCGCGGGCGTGACGGCGGGGGCGATCTTGTGGCCGCCGCCAGAAATCCACGTGGCCAGCGAAATGACCACCTACGTGTATCACGACGAGGTGTGGCTCCTGGTGCCGCTAAAGCTGGACCCGGCCCTGCGGCCGGGCACGGGGCTGGAGCTGGCAGCGGAGGTGGATTGGCTGGAGTGCGAAGTGGCTTGCGTGCCGGGAAACGCCAAAGTGAACGCCCGGCTGGAGATGGCAGATACGCCGCGCGCTTCCGAGCACGCGGCTGCGTTCGCCGCCTGGCGTCAGCGAATCCCGCAACCTAATCCGGCCTTGTCGGCCCGGGCCCGTTGGGGGGCGCCCGGAGCGGGCGGCAAGGCCGAACTCGTGATCGAAGGCAGCGTGCTGCCAGATTTCGTCCCGGGGGATTTTCTGGCTTACGAAAGCGCGGATTTCGAGGTGACGCCGGCCGTCAAGTCCCTGCCCGCTGCCGCGGGACAATTCCGTCTGAGCAAGCCCGTGAACCTGTTCGGTGAGATGCCGCCCACACGGCTTTCCGGGCTGCTGGTGGAGGTGGCGGACCGCAGTCGTATTTCCAAAGCAGTGGAAGTGGACCTCGCACTCGGGTCGGGCGAGACCGCGCCTGGGGCTTCCCCGGCGGCCACTTCCGGCACTGCCGGCGGCCCGCCGGGGCAGAAAATGCCCTGGGGAACTTCCCTCCTGGCCATGCTCGGGCTGGCGTTTCTGGGCGGGCTGATCCTGAACGTGATGCCGTGTGTGCTGCCGGTCATCGCGCTGAAAGTCCTGGGTTTTGTGCAACAGAGCCGGGCGGACCCGACACAGGCGCGCCGTCTGGGGCTGATCTACGCGCTGGGTGTGCTGGTTTCTTTTTGGGCGTTGGCCGGGGCCGTCATTTTGGTGCGCCAAGCCGGTGGAGAAGCCAGTTGGGGAATGCAGATGCAAAACCCGGTGTTCCGCGTGGTGTTGCTGACGGTGGTGACCTTGGTGGCGTTGAACTTGTTCGGGGTGTTCGAGGTCCTGCTCCCCGGTGTGACGAGCGACGCAGCGGCCGGTTTGGCATCCAAGCAAGGGGCGGCTGGGGCTTTTTTTCACGGGGTACTGGCGACCGCCCTGGCCACGCCCTGCACGGCGCCGTTTCTGGCGGTAGCCCTGGGGTTCGCCTTCACCCAGCCGCCCGGGTTGTTGCTGGTGTTTTTCACGATGGTGGCATTGGGATTGGCGGCGCCTTACGTGGCCCTGAGCTGGCGGCCGGGTTGGCTGCGTTACCTGCCCAAGCCCGGGCCGTGGATGGTGCGCTTCAAGGTGGCGATGGGTTTCCCGATGCTGGCCACCGCGGTGTGGTTGCTGGATTTCAGCGCGCCGGCATTCGGCGAGGACGGGTTGTTGTGGTTGGGGATGCATTTGGTGATTTTGGCCTTGGCCGGGTGGATTTGGGGGGAGTTCGTGCAGCGGGGTGCGGGGCGGCGAGCGCGGGTGGCCGCGGTGTGCTTGGGTCTCTTGGCGGCGGATTACCTCGGAGTGCTCGAACACCGCCTGCAGTGGCGCCAGCCGCGCGCGGCCGCCGGGGACACGGTCGCTGTAACCACCAGCCCGGAAGGTCTCAATTGGGCGCCTTGGAGTCCGGAACGGGTCGCCGATGCACGGCGAGCGGGCCGCATCGTGGTGGTGGATTTTACCGCCAAGTGGTGCCTGACCTGCCAGGCGAACAAGCGCTTTGCTCTGGATACGCCGGAGGTCCGCGCGCGGCTCAAATCGCTCAATGCATTGACTTTGCGCGCGGACAACACCAATCCCAATCCCCTGATCACCGCCGCACTCAAGCAACATGGCCGGGCCGGTGTACCCTTGGTTTTGGTGTACCCGAAGTATCCGGATCGGCCCCCGCTGGTCCTGCCCGAAGTGTTGACCCCGACCATCGTCTTAAACGCTTTGGCGGAAGCCGACGCTACCGTGCCGCGGGAGGATGAGTGAATATTTGCATCGCCGGGCGATTCTGCTTTAGTAAAACCGCTGTCTAACCCGCAGCGAAACAAAGAACGTGAGGCAGACGATGAAAAATGGAGTGCTTTTGGTGACGTCCTTTTTGCTGGTGGTCGGAGCTCTGGCTGAAGTCAGAACCGGCTCGCCTGCCCCGGATTTCACGGCGCGTGATATTAACGGAAAGGTCCACAGGCTCAGTGATTACCGGGGGAAGATCGTGGTCTTGGAGGCCTACAACTTGGATTGCCCGTTCTGTGCCAACCACTACAAGACCGGTTCAATGCAATCTTTGCAGGAAGCGGTGACCAGCAAAGGTGGTGTTTGGCTGCTGATCAATTCAACCTACAAAGGGCATCCCTCGTACCGCACCCCTGAGGCTGCCAAGAAGGAGTTTGCTACACTGGGAATTAAGGCGACAGCGTGGATTGACGACAGCAACGGCAAGGTGGGGAAACTCTACAGCATGAAGACCACACCCCACATATTCGTAATTGACCCTGCCGGTACTCTTGCTTACCAAGGTGCCATAGATGACCGACCGGCTTCTACCGGTGACCCTCGGACCGCTAAAAACTACGTAAAGCTTGCTGTTGAGGCTCTCTTGGCAGGCAAGTCGGTGCCTATAGCCGAAACCAAGCCATACGGCTGCGGGGTAAAGTACGCGGAGTAAGTCTTTTGTCCCAAGCAAGATATAAAATACCTCCTTTGCCGTAACTACACTACAAAAAATCCGGGTTGAACTTACCCATCTACCTTGACTATAACGCCACGACTCCCTTGGATCCGGAGGTCTTGGCAGCAATGTTACCCTACCTCACGGAGGTTTACGGAAACCCTTCCAGTCTGCATGCAATTGGGCGCAAGGCAAAGGCTGAACTAGAAGGGTACCGGGAGAAGCTGGCGCGGCTATGGGGTTGCCAGCCAAGTGAGATCGTTTTTACGTCTAGCGGCACCGAAGCCAACTCGTTGGCAATCATCGGGAGTGCATTGGCGACCTATGGAAAAGGAAAGCACTTGGTGACGAGTGCCATAGAACATCCTTCAGTTTTAAAACCTATTCTTTGGCTGCAAGAACACCTAGGTTTTACTGCAACTATAGTTAGTACTGACACATATGGGTTCGTTGACCCTGATGATGTAGCTCGCGTACTGCACAGTGATACGGTCTTGGTTTCAATCGGAGCGGCCAATAATGAGGTGGGAACAATTCAAGCCCTATTGGACATTGCTCAAGCCGTGCGGGATAGGGGGATACTTTTCCACACAGATGCCACACAGCTATTCGGTAAAGTGCCAGTTAAAACTATATCTGAACTAAGCGCAGATTTGGTCTCATGCTGTGCCCACAAACTTTTTGGACCGAAGGGAGCTGGAGCTCTTTATGTCAGGAGTCCACTTCAACTCCAGCCCATTATAACTGGTGGCGCCCAAGAAAAGGAATTGCGGGCTGGCACAGAAAACTTGGCTGCCATCGCTGGCTTGGTAGCAGCTATAGAAAGGAATTCGTGTCCCCCGCGCTTTGATCCGTCTTACCTGACGCCTTTGACTGAGCACCTCAAGCGCTCCATTATCCGCGTGCAAGGTGTTCGGTTCTGGGGGCCAGACACCAAGGACCGCTTGGCCAACACACTGGCCTTCAGTGTAAACGGCACCAACAGCCAAACACTGTTGGCCGCTTTGGATTTGAGCGGCGTCTGCGCCTCCGCAGGGTCGGCTTGCTCGACCGGGATGCTTAAACCTTCCCATGTCCTGCTGGCTTTGGGTGCGACGCCTCAAGAGGCTTCTTCGCTAATACGCTTCTCTTTGGGTCCACAAACCACCTTCGAAGAAATCGAGTACACCGCTTCTGTTTTTGCCAAGGTGGTGAAACAAGTGCGCAACTGATTTTTCCCGCCAGCGCTCGCTGGCTTTTCATGACTTTTCCACATTATCGGTCACCCCACCAGTATTTGTGCCGTGTTCTCTTCACAACTTCAACAGCACACAACCCCTTGGGCCAGGCTTGACAAGGGACAAGTCAGAAAGTATCCACAGCCCTTAATAATACGTGCTCGAACGATTGGCCTGAATCCGCACCCGCAATGAAACTGACAATAACCAAGGAACAGTTCTCCCTAGGCCTGCAGGCGGTGCAGAATGTCGTTGGTACCCGGTCCACACTCCCGGTTCTGTCGAACGTGTTGCTTCAGGCGGAAGACAATCGGGTGCGGTTGCTGGCGACGGATCTGGACGTCAGCGTTTCCGGCGAAGTGGAGGCCAAGGTGGTCAGAAAAGGTGCCATCACGCTTCCTGCGAAGTTGTTGGTGGGTTTCGTGCGTGAAGCCGCGGTAGAGGAAATTGGCCTGGAGGTGGATGAGCGCAACGTCTGCACCGTGACCTCAGGCCCCTCCCGATTTAAGTTAAATGGTCTCCCGGCGGAAGAGTTTCCACCGATCCCCTCTTTCCACGAGCTAAAGGCCGTGACGTTGCCCCAAGACAAGCTCAAAGGTTTGATTCGCCGCACCGCCTTCGCGGCTTCCACAGACGAAAGTCGGTACGTACTGAATGGGCTTTTCTTCAGCTTCAAAGACCACAAGGTCACCGCCGTGGCCACTGACGGTCGCCGGCTGGCGCTGACCGAGGAAGAAGTGGAGGAGGAGCCGGGAACACCGATTGAGTTCATCGTGCCCAGTAAAGCCATCGCTGAGTTGGGTCGGCTCCTCCAAGACAAGGGCACTGTGGAGCTGCGGCACACCGAAAACCAGGCCCAGTTCACGCTGCTGCCCGAGCCGGGATCCACCACGGGAGGGCCAGTGGTTTTGACCACCAAGCTGGTCGAGGGCACGTATCCCAATTATCAACAGGTGATTCCGCGCGAATGCCGCGAGCGCATCACGCTACCGCGAGAGGATTTCTTACACGCGCTGACGCGGGCGGAACTCATGACCAGTGACAAGAACTGTTCGGTCAAATTGCACTTCACCCGCAACCAGTTGGTCATCACGGCCAATGCCCCGGAAGTTGGAGAGGCCCGTGAAGTGCTCAGCCTGAACTACAAGGGCACCGAGTTCCAAATTGCCTTTAACCCGGTGTACCTATCGGACCCCCTGCGTGCCTTGGAAGACGACGAAGTCTTCTTCGAGCTCACCGACGAGTTGAGCCCGGGAGTCTTGAAGGTCAACGGACCGTTCTTGTACGTAATTATGCCGATGCGGACCAACTGACCCCAGATCAGGCACCGGCCTGGACTGTTTGATGCCACCCCCACAAGGCGTCGAGACGCGGCACCCACAAAACAGCTTTACTGCTTTACAAGCCACCGGCACAGGCTAACCATACGCCAAAAACGCACGGTCCATGAATTACAAAACCTTGGTTGCGATTCCGTTGATACTGGTTACGGCTCTGGTGGAGGGCTGCAAAGGGCCGGAGAAAAAGCTGAGCCGCGGCATCACCAACGCCACGGAATTTGCCCGCATGGGCGAGTTGCGGCGCTCGATCGAGCAAAAAGCCCTGTGGGACGGACCCGAAGCCGCCTACACCGCGGGCTTCATCCATGGGCTCAATCGCAGCGTGGTCCGGACCTTGGTCGGCGTGTACGAGGTCGTGACCTTCCCCGTTCCCAGCTACGAGCCCTGGCTTAAACCGGGCAACCGCCTTTACCCAGACGCCACTGTTGGGCCCACCTACCCGGACAACTTCCGACCCAACTGGATGGCGGACAGCTTGTTCGAGACAGACACCTTGTTGGGCTTTTCCGGTGGCGACACCGCCCCATTTATCCCGGGAAGCCGCTTCCGCATCTTTGATTACTGAGCGCAGACCACCAGCGCTCCCGCTTTAGCCCAAACGGCGCCGTGCCCAAACTGACGGCGCCGTTTTCTTTGATGCGCTTGGAAATCAGGTCACCCGCCAAAATCAACCTGCAGCTCAACATCCTGGGCCGCCGCCCGGACGGCTTCCATGAGTTGGAGACCCTGCTGCACCCGGTCGGGCTGCACGATGAACTCACCTTGGAACCTGCGGCGCGCGGGATTGCCCTGACTTGCAGCGACCCAACCCTGCCCGCCGACCCCAGCAACTTGGTCTGGCGCGCCGCCGCCGCGTTCCTCGATGCCGGTGGCCTCCGCACCGGCGTGCGATTGCACTTGGAAAAGCGCGTTCCGCGAGAGGCCGGTCTTGGAGGTGGCAGCGCCAATGCCGCCGCCACCCTGCGTGGGCTCAATCAGTTGTTCGGGTACCCGTTGCCAGCAGCGCGTCTGCACGAACTGGCCGCGGCACTCGGGTCCGACGTGCCATTTTTCCTCCAAGACAAGCCGGCGCTGGCCACCGGCCGCGGGGAGACCATTCAACCCCTGGACCTATTTCCGGCCCTGGCCGGTTACTGGGTATTGCTCGTCCACCCGGGCTTTGGCATCTCGACCGCGTGGGCATACCAAGCACTGGCCCGCCATCCCGAGGCCCGCCAAGGCCAGCCCGGACGGGCCCGGGAGCTGGTGCGGACGTTGCAAAGCGGCGACATGGCCCTGGCTGCAGCGCAACTCTACAACAGCCTCGAAGCCCCCGCGTTCACCAAGTTCCCTTGGCTGGCGCTGGCGCGCGACTTCCTGGCGGAAAACAGTGCGCCGGCCAGCCGGATGTCCGGGAGCGGTTCCGCCTTGTTTGCCCTCACACCCACCCGCGACCAGGCCGAGGCCTTGCGCGAGCGCTTCCGTGCGCGCTTTGGACCACGGCTCTGGACGGCCGTCGTGCCGCTCGGCTTGGACACGCAGTGAAGCGTAGCGGCAGACCGGCCCGTTTTCAGTTCTCCCTTATTGGGCTCCCCGCTAACTTCGCGTCATGCGCTGGCCGGCTCTGCTTCAGACGCGCGCCCTGCCGTGGCTCCAAGAGCTGCTCGCGCGTCGCTGGCGGCAACTCCTCGAGTGGCGCGGTCGCTGGCAGCCCCGTGAAGACACCATCCACCTGGCGCTGGCCGCCGGCGTCGGCATCGTGGGCGGCTTGTGCAACGTGGCCTTTTACTTCGCCAACCAGTCGCTGAAACTGCTTTTTCTGGGCCAGCCCGGCGACCCGGCTGACATCGCGGCTTGGCTCAAACCCTGGCAACGCTTTGCCGTGCCTGCCGTGGGCGGCCTGGCGGCGGGTCTGGTGTTGCATTGGGGGCTGCGCTTCATCGGCCGCGGTGGTTCGACCAACCTGCTCGAGGTGGTTGTGGCCGGCGACGGCCGACTGCCGTTTCGCGCCAACCTGATCAAGACCCTTTCCTCGCTGCTGAGCGTGGCGACCGGCGCCTCGGTCGGCCGCGAGGGCCCGATCGTGCAACTCAGCGCCACGCTCGCCAGCAAGGGCGGCCAGTGGGTGCAAGCGCCGCCCTACCGGTTGCGCCTGCTCGTGGCGTGCGGCGCCGCGGCGGGCCTGGCGGCGGCCTACAACGCCCCGATCGCCGGCGCCGTGTTTGCCGCGCAGATCGTGCTGGGCAACTTCGCCATGAACCTGTTTGCGCCCCTGGTGTGCGCCTCGGTCATTGCGGCCGTGGTCTCGCGCAGCTTTTTCGGCCTCGAGCCGTTGTACCGCGTGCCGGGATTCGAGTTCACGCGGGTGGTGCAACTGCCCTGGTTCCTCGTGCTTGGCGCGCTGGCCGGCGGCCTGGGGGCGGTGTTTCTGCAACTGCTGCAGCGCAGTGAAGAGGCCTTTCGCCGTCTCCGACAACCCGTGTTCGTGCACCTGATGCTGGCCGGGTTGGGCGTGGGCGCGCTCTCGGTGCTCGTGCCCGAGGTCTGGGGCAACGGCTATGCGGTCACCTCCCGCATCCTGGGAAGCCCGCCCCGCTACGACCTCTGGCTCCTGGCCGGGCTGCTGCTGGCCAAATGCGTCGCCACGGTCGTCTCGGTCGGCGCCGGCACGGTGGGCGGGGTGCTGACGCCCACGCTCTTTCTGGGGGCGGCGCTGGGCAGCCTGGTCGGCTCCGGCCTGCATCTGGCCGGCCTGGCCGCGCCCCTGCCGCAGGCGGCCTTTGCCCTGGCGGGCATGGGCAGCGTGCTGGCGGCCACGACGCACGCCCCGCTCATGGCCATGATCCTGGTCTTCGAGATTTCGCTGAATTACTCGCTCATGCCCGCGGTGATGCTGGCCTGCGTGGTGGCCACGTTGGTGAGCCGGCGACTGCACCCGGCTTCCGTGTACACCGAACCGCTCCGCCAACGGGGCCTGCTCGAAGAGGCCGAGGCCGAGCGCCTCGGCGCCGCCGCGCAGCAAACCGTGGGCGACCTCCTGCGCGAGCCGGTGCCGCCCGTGCTCGAGACCGCCACGCTGCGCGAAATCGGCCAGCGCTTTCTAACCAGTTCCCTCAACTACCTGCCCGTGGTGGACGCCCAGGGCCGGCTCACCGGCTTGGTGGCCTTGCAGGACCTCAAGGCCTACCTCAATGCCGGCCCGGGCTTCGAGGCCATCATCGCCTACGACGTGATGCGCCCGCCCCCGCCGCTGCTCACCCCCGGCCAGCGCCTGCACGAGGCCCTGCCGGTGTTGTTGACCACCGACCTGCGGCACGTCCCCGTGGTGAACAACCGCCAGGAACGACGCCTGATCGGCACACTGGTCCGGGCCGAGGCCCTCGGGCTTTTGGCCGAAGCCATCGCCACGCGCACCGCCGCCAAAACCTGAGCCGGCGCTCCCGGCAGCGCGCCCGCCGCCCGCGGGCGTTGCACCCCGCGCGCCGCCCGTTAGATTCGCCCCGTGATCCGCAACGTGATCTTCGACTGGTCCGGCACGCTGGTGGACGACCTGCCCGCCGTGCTCGAGGCCAGCAATCACGTCTTCCGCCAGGCCGGCGTCCCGGAGCTGACCCTGGCGCAGTTTCGCGCCGAGTTTTGCCTGCCCTTCAAGCGTTTCTACGACCGGTACGTGCCGCACGTCCCGCTGGCCGATCTCGAGGCGTGGTTCCACGAGGCCTTCCGTCGCTGCCAGGACCGCGTGACGCCGCTGCCGCATGCCCGCGAGTTTCTCGAGTTCTGCCGCGCCCGCCGCTGGCGCACCTTTGTGTTGAGCAGCGTGCACCGCAGCCACTACGCGGTCCAGGCCGCCGCTACCGGCTTCGGCGCGTTCATTGACCACCCGTACCTCGAGGTCTGGGACAAGACCGCCAAAATCCACGAGCTGCTCGACACTCACCGCCTCGAGCCCGGCGAAACGCTCTTCATCGGCGACATGGCCCACGACATCGAGACCGCCCGCCACGGCGGCGTCTGGTCCTGCGCCGTGCTCACCGGCTACAACGGCCCCGACCAGTTGCGCGCCTGCACGCCCGATCTGCTGGTCGAGCACCTGGGCGAGCTGCGCGACCTGCTCCGGCGCTCGTTCGGCGCGGTGCCCCGCCCCGCCGCGAGCGAGAGCGACGGCGCGCCGGTGCCCACGGTTGGCGCGCTGATCTTCAACGCCGCCGGCCAGGTCCTGTTGGCCCGCACCCGCAAGTGGTCCAACCGCTGGGGCATTCCCGGGGGCAAGATCAAGCCCGGCGAAACGAGTTGCTCGAGGAAACCGGCCTGGCGGTCACGGACATCCGCCTGGTGCTGGTGCAGGACTGCATCCGACCGCCGGAGTTTTACCGCGACGCGCATTTTCTGCTGCTCAACTACACCTGCCGCTGCACGGGCGAACCGCGCGTGCGCCTCAACGACGAGGCCCAGGCCCATCGCTGGTTGGCACTCGATGCAGCTCTGGCCGAGGACCTCAACCAGCCCACGCGCACCCTCCTCGAGGCCGTGCGCGCGCGCGGCGGGCCGCCCGCCTGACATGGACACCATCACCATCGCCGACCTCGAGGTGTTTTACCGCGTGGGCGTGCCCGAGGCCGAGCGCGCGCAACCGCAGCGGCTCCTGCTTACCATCGAGTTGGCGCAGGACTTCGCCGTCGCGGCCGCGCACGACAACCTCGGGGCCACGATAGACTACCACGCGGTTTGCCGGCGCTTGCAGGGCCTGGGCGAGGGGCGGAGTTGGAAGTTGATCGAGACGCTCGCGGTGGAAATCGCCGAGACGCTGCTCCGCGAATTTCGGCCCCGCGCCGTGGCGGTCGAGGTGAAGAAGTTTATCCTGCCGGAAACGCGCTACGTGGCCGTGCGCGTGCAGCGGCAGGCCCGGGACTGAGGCCGCGCCCGGTTCAGGGCCGACCCGGGGCTGCCGCTTCGAGCGCCAGGCGCGCGCGCACCGCGGCGTCCAGTTCCGCCCCGCGCAGCCCGCTGGTGGCGGCCAGGTACGCGGCCAGGGCCGAGGCGTTGGCCGTGGCCGGGGAGGTGCCCACCACCAGGTAAGGTTGCCCTTGAAAGACCACCACGCTCGCACCGGGCGCCCCCACGTCCACAAAGTCGCCGCGGTTGGCGTAAGCAGCGACCTCGCCACGGCGGTTCAGGGCCGTCACGGCGATGACCTCCGGGTAGGCCGCCGGGTAAGTGGGGTCGGACACCGGTGCGTTGCCCGCCGCGGCCAGAAAGACCACGCCGCGCTCGCGTCCGGCCTGAATGAGCCGGTGCACAAACGGATTCGAGTCCGCCCCGCCCAGGCTCAGGTTCACGATCTGGGCGCCCTGGTTGATCGCTGCCTGAATGCCCAGGGCCATCTCGAAGCTCGTGGTCGCGTCCTGGCTGCCGTACACGTCCACAGGCAAGAGCCGCACCGGCGTCTCCGCTCCGGCGCCGGCCAGCGACGCCAACCCGCGCAGCAGCGTGGCGCTCATGCTGGTGCCGTGGGTCAACTGGTCGTCCGGCACCCGGGCCGCCCCGGCCACGGACACCGTCGGCAGCAGGAACTCTTCGAGACCGGCCGCGCGGCCCTGCACCGCGGTATCCACCACCGCCACCACCACGCCCGAGCCCGCGCCGGCGGCTTGCGGCTTGAGTCCGAGGTTGAAACTGCCACCGGCCAGGGGCACCTCCGCTGTGTTGGGGCGCTCGACAAGGTAGTTGAAATCCACCCGCGCCCCGGACGCCTCGAGTTCCCGGCGTGCGGCCTCGGCACTGGCGGCGCTGTCGAATTTCAGCCGGTACGCGCGCAGGTCTTCGGCCCGGCCCAGCACGGTCGCGCCCAGGCGACGGGCCAGGGCCTCGATGTTTTCCGGGTGACCTGCGGGCAGGGTCACGATCCATTCGTCCCCGAGCCGCTGGCCGGAAGCTGGCGCGGCGTCGGGCACGGCGATGCGCAGCGTGGCGGCCTGGCGGGCGTCGCGAAACACGTACAACCGCGCGGGCGCGCCGTTGGTGCCGGGCAGCAGGGCGAAGTTCAGCGGCCCGAGCAACCGCCGCAATGCCTCGCCGGTGGGCAGGGCGCGGAACTTCGCGTTCACCACGTGCTCGGCCGCGGGGTCCAGGTACACCTGCCAACGCGTGAGCCGGGCGACCGTTTCGAGCAGCCGGTCCAGGCTCCAGCCGTCAATCTGCGCGCTCACCCGGTCCTCGCCCGCGCGCCAGTCCAGCATGGACAGGTCCGGCCGTTTTGGCGCGCCAGCAGCCAAGGGCACCCTCGGGCACAGGAGCAGGCACACCGCGATGCCCAACCAAGCGATTCGGCGCCAGCAGGGCGGGCAACGGGTGGAGCGGGAGGCCGGCGAAACGTTCACGCGCACAACGTAGGCAAACACCGCCCGGCCGCAAAGGTGGTTTGCCGGATCAATCCTCGGGCGGCAGCAGGCCGAGGCGATGGAGCTGGCGGCGGTCGCGCTTGGTGGGCCGACCGCTGCCCTTGGGCCGGTGAAACAACGGTTCGAGCGCCGGCCCCGGCGCGGGCGGCGGCGGGCGGGGCGGGGAAAGGTCCTCGAGATATTGCGGCACCAGGCGCGCGCCCACGCGGCGCTCCAACAGACCCAGCACCTTTACCCGGCGCAACCACCCGTCGGGGAACTGCACTTCGATCACTTCGCCCGGGCGGACGGAGTGGGCGGGTTTGACCCGCGCGCCCTGAATCTTCACGTGCCCGGCGGTGCAGGCCTGCGTGGCCAGGCCGCGGGTCTTGAACAGCCGCACGGCCCACAACCACTTGTCCAGCCGCACGACGGTGGGCTCGGACGCAGAGCCGGGCGCGCCGGTTTGGTTTTCCGCAGTGCTCAACGACAGCGAGTCTGGTCCAGTCCGGCCAGGCGTGGAAAGCCAATTTAGCCGCGCGCACGCGCCGCGGAATGCGCCGCGAATGCCGCGGGCGTCATGTCATCGCCCTTCGGCAAACAGCAGTGCCGCCTGCGCGGGTAGGGTTGCGGCGGATTACTGCTTGCCGGGCGAGGTAGCCGCGGCAGCCCGGTGCCTTCACCGCGCGGTCGTTGGTCTCCAGCGCGTCGTAGAACGTCGGTTCCTCCTCGCTCAGGCCGGGCTTTACGCCCCAAGTGCCGTTCCGTGCCAATGGAGCGGTTAATGCAGAACGCGCCCGGAACCGGCATGTTTCCGGGCGCGTTGGCTTGTAGTTTGGGTTGGGCGAAAACCGCGAGGGCCGCGGACGCTCGGCTCAAGAGGCTCAGGGCAACAGCTCGAACCTCAACCGCCAGAAGCGTTGGCTGCCGACGGCGGGCACCTTGACCGGGTCGGTAAACCGCAGCGTCTGCATCCCGCCGTCGCCCGGAGTCGTTTCGACCAGGTTTCCCGGCACGGGCGCGGCAAAGTCCACTTCGCCCGCGGCTTCGAGGCGCACCTGCAACTTCGGGTCGTCGCGGCGCGCTTGCACCGTGAAACTGATTTCGCCGTCCGGGCCGAAGTCGGGCCGGGCGCTCGGGGTTGCGTCATGCGCGCGCGGGTTCCGGCGCAGGGCGTATTCGATGAAATTCGGCAGGCCATCGGCATCCGGGTCCGCCAGCGGCCCGGCCAGGTCCGCCTCGGCGGGCAGGCTGAAATGCAACGCCTGCCAGCCTGTGAAGCGGGCCACCACCGTGAGGGTGAAGGTCTGGTCCGTGGATTTCGCCGGCGAACCACTGTCCGTCACGCGCAGGGTCACCGTGAACTCGCCAAAGGTCAGGTCCGGCGGCGTGCCCGAGACCGTGCCGGTGGGCGAGACGCTCAGCCAATCCGGCCCGGCCACTTTGCTGAAGGTCAGCGCGGTGTTTTCGGGGTCGCTGGCCGTGGCCGCGTATTGGTAGGGCTCGCCCTGAAAAGCGGCGGTCAGGGGCGTGGAGGTAAATTGCGGCGGTTGGTTTTCGGCCGGCTTGCTGGCGGCGTTGCCGGGGTTGGTCACCTTCCAGCCGGGGATCACGGTGGCATCGCCCTCCGGGTCGCCCAGCTCCGTGCCGTTGCTGAAGCCGTCCCCGTCCGAATCTTGGGCGGCCAGTGCGGGACTCCAAAATGCGCGGCTGGATGAGCCGGTGATGGCCTCGACCGCCTTGCCGAATGGGTTGCGGGTGCCTCCGCCCGCCGGATTGACGTGGCAGTTGGCGCAACTGAAAGCGCCACCGTTGGGGAGCATCGAGACGCGGAAGGACCGCGCGGCGGCCGTCAGTTGAAACAGCCCAATGGAGGTCGTCAGAACCAAAGACCAGCGTGTGATTGCGCCCATAAGATTGGGCATATGCTGCGTGGGCCGGGACCGGAGGCAAGGCTTTTTTAGCGCGCCCGGGGACCGCCGCGCCGCCGTGGGCGAACCCGGAGGCGCAGAAGAAGCCCCTTCAGTTCCGGCGGGGTGGCAGCGACCGCCCAGTGCCCGTCTCGATCCGTAGGCAACATGGCGCACGATTCATCTTCATGGCCAGGCTTGCAGGCGGAAGAAGGCCGCCGGCTGCGGCGCGGGCAGGGTCAGGCGCAGGCGCTCGACGAGGTTGCTCGCGCCCAGGCTTTGCCAGGTGGCGTTGGTGACCGTTTCCCAGTCCAGCAGGTTGGTGCTGGTCAGCAGGGTGAACGGACTGTTCGTGGCCGCGAGGGCGCGGGTGAAGCCCAGACCAACGACGCTGTTGGTGTAGTCAATGGTCAGGGCTGTGGCCGAGGACGCGGTCGTCGCCCGCGGGTCGGTGCCGAAGAAGAATTCCGCTCCGTTGCTGAGGCCGTCGCCGTCGGTGTCCTGCGCGGCGGAATCGGGCGGCAGGAAGTGGTAATAGGCCCAGGTGGCGTAGTTCATGGACAGGTTGGCGTTGCCGGCCTCGATCGGCACGGAAACCAGCGCCGTCGTGGGCGCGGGTGCGTTCGGCAAGGTTCCGGCCGAGGTCGCCTGCGGCGCGCTGGTCAGCGTGACCGGCCAGGTGCCGAGGTAATCCGCATCCGGGCTGGGGATGCCGACGGTTTCCTGGTCGGCGAGGGAGTCGTGAACGCCCGGCTGGAGGAAGCGCTGGATGGTTCGCGAGTTCGGGTGCAGTGGCACGCGGCCATCGAACGGCAGTTTCAAGACCAGGGCTGCCCCGTTGGAGATTGCCGCCGGAGTCGCGCCGGTGATGTCGTAAAGTTGGGCCGAGTTGCCCAGCACCAGCACGCCGTCCTCAGTCGGCACGAGGTCGAAGAACTGATCATCGCTCCGCTCGCGTTCGTAGCAGGTGAACCAGCGGACGCCGAGGTTGTCGTTGAGACAGACGGCCAGCGGGGCGCGGTCCGGGCCCAGCGCGGAGTTGCCGACGACGACCACGCCCGCCGGCGTCCATGCCAGGCGCACCCCAACGTCCCACGGTGTGCGGCCGGCGTCGGGCAACCAGTCGCGCAGGCCGGTGTGAATGGCGTTCGGATCGGTCGGCGAAGGGTTGGCTTGGACGAGGGTTGCTCCCCCGTATTGGCCCATCTCAGCGTAATCGAACCGGGCAGGCGGCTGGATAATCGTTTCGCCCACGGTCACCATGTTGAGCAAATCCCCGTCGGGACTGTAGCGTCCGACTTGCAGGGTGGGCTGTGTGAACAGCACGGTCTGATAGCGCTGGCCGCACGTGTAGATGGCGCCGTCGGGCGCCTCGGTCACGCCGGACCAGGTCATGCCCAGCGCACTGGCGCTCCTCCGGGCCTTCTCGAAAGAGCCGTCCGCTCCGGCCCAGAGCAGCCAGCCGCTGCTGAGGGCGCCCGGGCCGGGCACGTTCGTGCCGTCGGGGCTGAGTTTGTGTTCACCGCACAGGAGCAGTCCGCCGTCGCGGCGAACGATGGCATCGGTGACGACCTCGTGGTCCACCGAGTCAAACTCCTTGGCCCATAGCAGCGCGCCGTTCGCGTCGTATTTGAGGAGGAAGGGGTCGGTATCCATCGTGCCGCCGCCCCAGGTGCCGCCGAGGTGGTCGCCCTTGTCGTGATGGCCGACGACAAAGATTTCGTGGTTGCCGCCGCCCAGGTCGCGCACGAGCACCTTGGCGAGGTAAGGATTCTGCGCCTCGTTCGAGGCGCCCCGCAGCACGCGGGTGTCGCTCCAGACCACATTGCCGGCGCCGGTGAACTTCTGGACGAAGACGCCCCCGATGCCGGAATGGCCCGCCACCACCACGCCGCCGTCAGGCGTGCCCGCCAACTGCACGGGCGCCCAGAGCAGCGAACTGACCGCCCAGAGCACTTCGCCCGTGCCATTGAGCCGGGCCAGCACCGGGCCGGAGATGTCCTGCAACAGGACAAACACGTCTTCCGCCGTGCCAGCCACGCGACAGACCGCTCCGGGGCCGGGCTTGCTGGTGCCATCCTTGAGCAGCCGCCCCCAGCGGACGTGATCGCCCTCGACGTTGCCCAGCGGATGCGTCGGATTGGCGGGCGGGGTGGGAACATCAGGCACTTGGCGGAGGAAACTCGCCAGGTTGGCCAGCGTCACGCCTTGATCGGCAAGTTCCAAACCGAGCAGGCGCATCCTCAGCCCCGCGCTGAAATCCAGATCGCCATCGGTGGACCACCACGGATTCGCCAACGGGCTCAGGGTGAACGTGCCCGTGGCGCGGACGCCGATGTAAGGGCCGACGAAGTTCTCGACCAGCAGTTCCAGGCTGCCTTCCACCCAGGCCGTGGCCTGGGCGGTGAGGACCTCCGAGAGCGTGGGCGGGCTGACGGACAGCGGCGTGACCTCATGGAACGGCTCGTAATAGAACTCCTTGCCCGCCGGGCGCGTGCGGTCCCAGCCCATGTGGCAGCCGGCCTCGACGGAGTTTTGGATGGGCACGACCACGCGGGTGCCGGCGGTGACTTCGCAGCCCGCCTTGACCACGAGGGCGGGCTGGATTTCCACCGGCATGCTGAAGACGGACAACGTGATGGGCGGCAGCGGCGCGTAAACGAGCTGGCGCTCCAAATCCACCAGCGAAAGGCCGCCGTTGCTGGCGCCGCCTTCAGCCGTCAGGACAAGGTCCAGCTCCGAGCGCGTGGAGAGGGTCCAGGCGATCTGCGACGGCACAGCGTTCCGGAATCGGACGGTCAGGCCGATGTTCAGTCCTCGCAGCAGGTATTCGCCGTCCAAGGTGATGGCCGGGCCGAACTTCACCTCGTTGAACGGGAAGTGAAGCGTGAAGAACCCGAGCAAATCAGCCAGCGCGCCAGCGCGCGGCCGATCGTCGTCCAAAAAACCGCCGATGGCTTCCTCTCGCTCTTCCCACTCGGAGCCGGTGAACAGGCTGTCGCCCGTCGGCGGATTGTAGGGGTCGCGGACCGGGCCGTCGTAGGCATCCATCTGGGTGCGGATGATCGTGCCGGCGCACAGCACCTGGTAAAGTTGCCGCACCCAACCGCTCACGCGCACCACACCGTTGGTCAGCTCGACGGACTCGACCAGCAGCATCTCCGTTTTGTGCTGTTGGCCCTCCTCGTGAAACAGACTGTAGGCTTCCTCGGCGTGAACGACTTTGGACAAGAGGGGCATGCCCGGATCCTCGGTCGGCGCGGGCCGCCGCAGCCGGTAGCCCGCCGTGGACGGGTTCTCGATGAGCAACGTGCCCGGCGCCAGCGATGCCAACAGCGTCGTGTTCGTGGAAAAATCGACGATGGCAAAATGATTCGTGCCGTTTCCGGACTCGGTGTAACCCGCAAAAGCCGCGTCAGTGGCGGCGTCCACTTCCGCAATGGGCGGGCACATCTGATACAACTCGATGCTACTGATGTGCAGATGCTGGCCGCTGAGGATGGTGTTGGTCACGTCCGCCACGTCGGCGGCCGCGCAGCGGAGAAGCAGGGGCGCGGGGGTTGTGGCGACGCTGCTGTTCGTCGAACCGGACGGCGCCAGGTCCGGCAGCTCGAGGAAGGGCGTGAGCACCTCAACCGGCCATGCCGGGGGCGCGGGCGCGTCGGGAACAACCAAAACGTTGTCGTGGTAACCGCCGCCGGTGTTGCGCACGCTCACCCGCAACGCCAGCACCACCTGATCGCCCGGCTCGTTGGTCTGGCCGACCAGGGCGAACTCGTCGAACACCAGCTCGAAGCCCCGGGTGACCCGCGAATTCATGGAAGTGCCGTAGCGCGGCGCGGCGTGATAATCCGCCGGATTGGGCGGCACGGAATACGGATCCGTGCCCGCCAGATACTCGGCTTCGTCGGTTTGTCCGTCCCCGTCCGAGTCCCGCTCGGCCAGCGGTCGGGCGGCCTGGTAAATCCAGGCCAGATGCGGCTGCACCAGCGTGAACCCGGCCACGTTGCCATAGACGCCGGAGTTGGTCGCGCCCGCGCCGGTGTTGACGAACGACATCACGCCCACCACTTCGGGGCCGGGAGACAGAAAGTAGCCCGCGTCAGGCAGCCGCAGATTGCCCGGCCACAGAAAGGCCGGCCCGCCACTGTCGCCCGCCGCCGGAAAGAAATCGCAGACCGACGCGCGGAAATAGCCCGGTTCGGGCTGGGGCGAGTTGGTGCAGGCGAGCACCGGGTCGCTGGCCTCGCTCTCGCCCATGAAACTGAACGCGCTCAACGCGACGGTCTGCGGATTGTTGATGGCGGGATTGGGCGGATAAACGCACAGAAACAATCGGTTCGTCCACTGGTCGAAATCCATCAACCCCACCGAGGCGGGTGTGGCGGGAAAGGTATTCGTTTGCGTGCCGTTGCCGGCCGTTGTCGGTGTGCCGGCGACACCGTCCAGCGTGTTCAACCCGGTCGCGAGAAAATCGGGAAAACCGTTGCCGCCGGTGTTGCCATCGCCCTGCTCGCCGTAGCCGGCGATGACCACGCCGACCGTCGCCTGCAGCGGGCTGAAATGCAGCCGCGCGTAATTCGACACCCCAGCCACGCCCGTGGCCAGGCGCACTAACGCCAGGTCGTTGCCCAGGAGATACCCCTCGTGCTGCCAGCCGGGGTGATTGGTGAAACTGGCCACGGCCAGCAGTTGGCCGTCGTCGGTCTCGACCTGGAGGTTGCCCGGCGACACGCCGCCGCCGGAGCCGTTGGTGCCCTGCAGCGCGTGCGCGCAGGTGAGCACCCAGTCCGAGGCCAGCAACGTGCCGCTCCAGGTGCGGAAATCCAGCGTGCCATCGCCGTCCACGTCCACCGGGGCGAGGTTGCGCAGCCGGACCACGGTCTGGTTCACGGCGGGGTTGTTCGGTTCGAGGCCCATCAGCGTCAGCACATCCTGCCCGGCGGCGTTTACGCCGAAGGCCCGATCCGGGGCCGGCGTCACTATGGCGTGCGCGGAGCCGGCAAACCACAGAACCGACAGCAGCGCGCCCAACCAGACTGCCCGGGTGTTGCGCTTCACGAATTCAACGATGGCTTTCACGGGTGACGGGTTCATGAGCGGTGGGGTGGTCGGTTCGTTGTTCTTGGTTCTTAGTTTGTGGTTTGTGGTTTGTGGTGGGAGAGGCCGCCTGCGGTTTCAGGGTTTGAACAGGCGGTAAAACTTGGCTGGCGGCGCGGCCAGGGCGGTGTGGACGCCGGCCACCAAGCCCGGCGCGAGCATGGCGAGATGGAGGATGTGCTTCATGGTTGTATTCAGGTGTTGTGGTTTATGGGAAACTGGTATCACGGGTTGGAGAGCCGGTGGCATGCGTTTGGGGGGTTGATGGTTGCGAGTTGCTTCATCGCGCGAGAAATCCATTCAGGGCAGAACGCGGACCCGGTAGAAGCGGTTGCTGACAGTCAGGCTGTCCAACACGCTGGCGGTGTTGCTGACGACCAAGAAGTCGCCGGGCAAGGCCGTCCAGTCGGCCGGGTTCAGGCCCGGATTGAATTCCACCTGGTAAGTCCGATTCGAGACGACGGTCCAAGTCAGCCGCAACTGTGCGCCCAGCACTTCTGGCGCAAGCAGAACAGGCGGCGGCACGGCGATGGCCTCGGTGACGCGCACTAGCACGGAGTTGGCGGTATTGCTCAACTGCATCGTGACCAAGCTCGAGGGGTAGGTGAACGCCGCAAACGCCCCGTTGCGCGTCCCGGCGGTCAGGAGCGTGAAGGTGTCGCCGACGGTAGGGAGGAATCCCGGATTCAGCTCCACGCTCAGCGCGCCGTTGAGCGTGACCGTGCCGGCGACCTGCAACTGGCCGTAGCCTGAGCCCGGCGTCGTGCCGCCGAGGGCGCAATGCAACCGCGCGTTGGGGGCGGCGGTGTACCCGCCAGCGGCCGAGACGATGCCTCCCAGAATCTCCACGGTGCCATAGTTGCGGAAGGCCACGCCGCCGCCGTGGAAAGCGGTGGTCCCGGCGGCGGTCTTGCGGAAGGTGCCGGCGTTGTCGAAGCGGGGTGCTCCGGAGGCATAGCCGAACGCCGCCGCGTTCCGGGCCTCGAACAACGCCCCGGCCCGATTCGTGATCAGCGCGCTGGCGGAAAGCTGGATCGTGTTGCCCGTCCAGACCACCGTGCCGGCGTTGTCCAGCGTCCTCCCTCTCAGATACACCGCCGCCGGATTGGCGATGGTCAGGGTCACGTCCGCGGGAATCACCGTCCGCCCGCTGCCGCTCTGCGTACCGCCCGACCAGGTCATCGCGCCCAAGGGCATCACCAGACTGCTGCCTTCCAGCGCGCCGCCGCTCAGGTTCAAGACCGCCGGCGTGACCGCATGCGTGCCGTTGCAGTTGGCCGTGCCCCCGGAAATGGTCAGCGTGTTGTTGGTGCAGACATATTGGCCCGTCAGGTGGGCGATGCCACCGCTGAAGGTATGGTTGCCGCTCAGATTCAGCAGGCCCGCCAGGGTGTGCGTGCCGGCGCTGACGCGCAACTGGCCCGCACCCGTGATGCTGGAAGCCGGGCTGGCGGTGAACGTGTCCGAGGCCAACTCGAGCGTGGCGGGCGCAGCAACCGTCAGGGTGCCCTCGTTGACTCCGCCGCCGGCCAGGAACAGCGTGCCGGCCGCCACTTCGACCGTGCCGTAGTTGCGGAAGGCCACGCCGCCGCCGTGGAAAGCGGTGGTCCCGGCGGCGGTCTTGCGGAAGGTGCCGGCGTTGTCGAAGCGGGGTGCTCCGGAGGCATAGCCGAACGCCGCCGCGTTCCGGGCCTCGAACAACGCCCCGGCCCGATTCGTGATCAGCGCGCTGGCGGAAAGCTGGATCGTGTTGCCCGTCCAGACCACCGTGCCGGCGTTGTCCAGTGTCCGCCCGCTCAGATACACCGCCGCCGGATTGGCGATGATCAATGTAACACCGCCAGGAACGATCGTTGTTCCGGGGCCCTCCATTTTGCCGGAGTGCCAGGTGGACGACTTGGTCAGGGTCAGGGTGCCGCTTCCGGTAATCCACGGCGCGCTGTTGGAACTGCCCAAGGTGAGACTGCCGCAGACCGCCGGTTGGTCAATGGTGATCGTGACATTGCTGACCACCAGCACGCTGTCGTTCGGCGCCGGCACGACGTTGGGCTCCCAGTTCGAGGCGTCGTGCCAATTCCCGTTCGTCTGGTTGGTCCAGGTGATGGCGTAAGCTCCCGGATGGGCGAAGATGGCCGTGAGGCTCTTGGGGCCATCCATGACCAAACTCAGCGGGTTGGCGGTCGAATTGGTGTCGCCAATCCAGGCATGGAAGGCACTGGACGCCGCGGCGGTGGCGGTGAGGGTAACCACCTCGCCTTTCATGAAAGAGAACCGCTTTGGACTGACGCTCACCTGACCACCGTGAGCGAACACCGCCAGCGGGTAGCGCGCCGAATCCGGGTCGGCGGGGTTGGTGCCGTCGAGGTACTCGTCCAGGTTCGAGACGCCATCGCCGTCAAAGTCGCCAGTAGGAAGCTGATTCAGATTGCCGAAGTAGGTCAGCTCCCACGCGTCGGGCAGACCGTCGCCGTCGGTTTCGACCTGCAAGGTCGCCCGCGCGCTGGTGACGCTGCCGGAGGGATTGGTGAGCACGACCGAATACTCGCCGGCATCGGCGAACCCCACGTTGGTGAGGAGCAGAGCGTCGCCAGTGGCGCCGGCGAGGTTCGTGCCGTTGAACTGCCACTGGTAGGAAAGCCCGCGTGTGTTCGCGGCCACCACGAGGAACGACGCCAGCGCACCCGGGGCCACGACCTGCGACCGGGGCTGCGCCAGGATCTGTGGCGTGGTCACGATTTCTCCGCTCTGCTCGAGAAGGTTGCCGCGCCGGTCAAAACGGAATTGCGATTGGGCCAGGACGAGGCCCGGGAGCTGGAGGCCGGCCACCAGCACCGCGGTCAGTCCCCGTTGACGCCAAAGGCCGGCTTCGAGCCGGGATCGCCAACCCAAGAGCGACGCCAATCCGGCGGCATCACTCGACGTCACCGCCCGCGAGCCGGAGCGCCGCGAAGGCAAGGCCCGCGGACCCGAGCGTTCGGGCGTCAGCAAGCCAATTGCAGGTTTTGAATCTGCGGAAAGGGCGCGTTGGTGGAGCGCACCACCGACTGGAAGTCGGCGATTCAGCAAGTTGGAAACCTGCGCCAACAGCCTTTGGCCCGGGCGAGTGCCGGCCGCCTGGTGATTCCGCCAGGCCAGTAGAGAAAAGTGGGGGTTCATGTATGGCCTCCAGGCATCGGGTCAATCGCACATTTCGGGAAAGCTCAGGACTCGCACACAGAAGCGCTTCGGTTGCTCTTGAGTCTTGACGATGTTCGCTATGGTCCGGAGGAGCGATTCTGGTATGAGCCTCTTGGATTGGGATTCCTTGCACGGCGGCGGCTTGCAGAGTTTCTCCATGCAGTACAGGTAGCGCGCCTCCAACCGAATCTCCTCCGCAGCCAGCTCCCTCCTGTCCCGGCACGAACGCTCGTAGTCATTCATGGCGTCACTGCACACGTCGGCTAGGCTCGCATACTGCTCCGGAGTCAACTTCTGGCCTTCGGGCCGGAGCAGGACGCTGTTGATTCTTTTGCACACTTTTCGCGCGCCTTCCTCCGCGGCCTGGCACTCGCGCCGCTCTGCTTTGATCGAGGTGTACTCGACCAGTTCCATCATGCAGCACTGCTGCAGCCCCAACGGGTCAGTCAGGTTGACCGGGTTGTTGCCCACGTAGGTGTAGAGGTTCGGGCCCACCCTTTCCTCCGCCTGGCTGAGCGGGTCGCGCGAGAGCCAGCGGCCGAGGTCGGGATCGTAAAGGCGAAATCGCGTCAGCACGAGGTTGGCTTCACTCACCCAGAACAAGCCGGTGAAGCCGAAGTCCGCGTCGAGGTCCCCGGAGAGTTTGCTGCGGCGACCGAAGGGATCGTAAGCGTAACGCGCCCGCACCGCGCCGCCGGCGTCGGTGAGTTCCCGGATCGTGCCCAGGTGGTCGCGCGTGTAGAAGTAGGCGCCGGCATTCGGGCCGGTCTCCAGTTTCACCCCCTGGCTGAAGAACCGTTTGGTGACGGCGCCGCTGCTGTCGCGCTCTTCACACGGGTCGAGGTGCTCGTAGAGAAAGCGCCGTTGGGAGACCTCGGCGCCGTTGACAAGCTGACGCACGCGCACCATGCGGCCCAGCCCGTCGTAGGTGAACTCCGTGCGCTGGTTGCCGGCGGTCACGGCGACGAGCCGGTCTTCCGCGTCCCATTCGTTGGTGTGCGCGCCGCCGGCGGCCGTGGTGGTGCTGAGCTGGTTGAGGGCGTTGTAGGTCGCCACGTTGGTGGTGGCGCCGATCCGCTCCAGCAGCCGGTTGCCGACCGGGTCGTAGGCGTAGGCAAACGAGTTCACCAACACGCCGGCGTTGGTGACGCTGGCGGCCAGGAGTTGGTCCGCCGCGTCGTAAGCGAAGTCGAAGAGCGACGGCGACTGCCCGCCGGCCTGCTGGGACCAGCGCTGGATGCGGTTGGCCGGCAGATCGTGGGTGTAGAGGAACTCGGACAGCAGCGTTGCGCCAACCTTGTGGGTAATCCGCTGGAGGGCGCGGTTGCCCGGATTGCCCGCGTAAGCCCGCTCGGTGGTCTGCCCGTTGGGCCGCGTTTCCAGGAGCAGCCGGCCGGACGGTCCATCATAGACGTTGGTGAACGCGCCAAGGGCGTTGACTTCGGCGATCACGCGGCCGGCCGCGTCGAAGGTGCGGGTGGCCGCCACGCCGTCAATCGCGGTGGTCACCACCCGGCCCAGTTCGTCGTAGTGGTAGGTGATCGTGTCGTTGGGCAGCGGGCCGTCCTCGCTGGCCAGTTCGCCCGCGCCGGGAGAAGGCGAACCGGTAATGGGGTGGAAACCGTAGCGCGTGGTGCCCGTGCCGTCGGTCATCGAAACCAGCCGGGGATAATTGGGATCGTAGGCGAAACTGACCGGAGGAGTGGGGACGACGGCGTTGAGGTAGGTGATTGAAGCCAGCGTGTCGTCTCGATGGTAAGTGTATTGGCGGACCTGCTGCTTCTCGTCAATGACCTGGCGCAGCCGGCTGGTCGTGTTCTCGTAAACGTAGCTCACTTGCGAGCCGTCGCCGTATTGCTTGCTGGTCAGCCGACCTTGCACGTCCTTGTTCCAAGTGGTCGTCCGCCCCAGCGGATCGGTGAGGCTCCGCATGTCGCCACAGGCACACCACTGGAAATGCGTGGTGCGGCCCAGCGGGTCGGTGCGCCGGACCAACTGCCGCATGGCATCGTATTCCAGCCGCGTCTCGCGGCCCGCGCGGTCGCGGATCAGCGCCAGGTCCAGGCGGTCGAAGACGTATTCGCTGAACGTCCCGTCCGGGAAGGTGACCCGCGTCAGCCGGTCCAACTCGTCGTAGTCGAACGTCAGTGTGTAGCCGCTCTTGTCGGTCTTGGTCCGCACCCGGCCCAGCGCGTCGTAGGTGGCGGTGACCGTGTCGTTGGTTCCGGGCAGCGGCCCGTCCACCATCACCAGGTAGCCGTTCGCGTCGTAGGTGTAGGTGGTGGTTTCGCCCTTGGGGTTCGTTTCGGTGAGGAGTTGTCCGCGGGCGTTGTAGGTGTAGCGGGTGGTCTGGCCGGCGGCGTCGGTCCGTGTCAGCGGCAGGTGCTGGGCGTTGTAGGTCATCCGGGCCAGCAGCTCGTTGTTGGCGCCCCGGGTTTGGCGGACCTCCAGCAGGTCAATGCCGTTGGTGGCGTAAAGGAAACTCACCTCGCGTCCGAGCGGGTCCACCGCGTTCGTCACGTGGCCGAAGCCGTTATAGGCAAAGGTCTGCAGTTGCGTCGAGCCGTCGTCGAGCACCCGGCCCACATGCCGGGGGAGGGCGGTGTTGCCCACGAAGCCTGCTGAAGTCTGGCCGTCGTAGTCATACCAAACGCGGCCTTCGAGCGGTTCCTTGCTGCTCTCCAGGATGCCGGCGGTGGACACCACGTCATTGAGGTGCAGCCAATGGAAAAGCCGCGCCTTGCTGTAGTCCCCGTAAGCGGTGGCGCAGGCATTGCGGCTCCAATAGAACGTGTTTCGTCCATGCAACCATTCATTGTACACGGCCATCCCCTGCGGCACCCGCCCGGGCGGTTCGGAAAAGGTGATCCCGTTGGTGTTTTGATTGAACTCCACACGGTCGCGGCTGCCGTCGGGATAGAGCGTCTCCAGCCAGCGTGTCGTGCCGGTGCCGCCGCGCGTGAAGGTGTTGGTGCCGTAGGGCGTGACCAGCGCGGTGATGAAATCGCTCGTCGCCTCGTAGGCGAATTGGGACGCCAGCCCGATGACGTCGGTGATCTTGGTCAGCCGCCCAAGCCCGTCGTACTCAAACGTGGCAAACCGACCGAACGGGTCGGTGACGCGCGTGATTTTGAGGGAGTCGGTCGGGTGTTCGTAAGCCAGCGTGGTGACCTGGCCGATGGCGTCGGTCAGCGAAACCAAGCGCAAGCTGCCATCATAGCCGAGGGTCACCGCGTTGCCGTGGGGGTCCGCCACTTGCGTCAGGAAGACCTTGCGCGACGTGCCTGCCGCGCCGTCGGATTGGTCGAAGATCAATTTCGAGCCGTCCGGCGCGACCATCTCGTAACTGGCCGGGCCCGTGCGGGTCAGCCGGGTCTGGTCGTATTGCTCGAAGGCAAACGTCTGCGTGCCCGGGTTGAAGCCGGTGAAGATGCGCGTGCCTCCACCCGGCAGGTAGTACTTCACATCCGCCGACGGACTCAACGGATTGTCGGTGATGTAGGCAATCCAGTCACAGGTCCATTTCGGGCCCAGGTTCGCGTAGGTGAAGGTGGCCGGCTGAAAGGCGTCGCGGTGGTTGTAGCGCACAGTGAACCGGACCGCCGGGCCCACGGGCGGCGAGTAACCGACCGGTTCGTCGCTCAGGTTCAGGTTCACCAGCATGAGGTGAACGGCCGGCACGGCCAGACCTTTGCACGGTCCACCGCCGCTTTTCGGATCGCCTGCCCCATGCGGCCCGGGGTCGCTGGCGGACGTGATCCCCTTGCCCCGAGTCGTGGCGCCCTCTTCCGCCGTGACCGGGCGCCAGCCCGCCGGCAGCGGACCGGGCGGGACGAGGAAATAGCCGCTGGCCTCGGCCTCCAGCGCCGCGCGCGTCGCCCACACGTCATCCCGGAACGTCGGGTCCTGCAACAGATAGCGACCCCCTTCTTCGCGCACGAGCGCGGCATAATGGCCGACCTTCCAATGCACCACCGCGGGCACCCGCAAAACCGCCCCCGTCTGGCGAAAGGCCATCTGGTAGTTCAGGCCGACCTCTTTCGACAAGTCGGCAACCTCCGAGAGCGAAAAACCCTCCGGCGGAGAGGCGGAATTGATGATCACCGAGTCGGCCTTGGGGTTCGGACCCGCCGCCACCAGGATGCGGTGCAACGCCAGCGGTCCGCACCGGAAGGAAATCTCCGGGCGATGCTGCATGTTCCAAAGCCCCTCGCGCGCCCCGGCGATTTTCTCCGTCGCCGAGCCCACGAACACGCGACCCTCCACAGACTTGAGCAGCGCCTCCAGTTCCGTCCTGCGCCCCAGCCGCGCATACATCAAGGCCAGCTCGCCCGCCGCTCGATCCGCCAGCGCCCTGGCCCGGGGCTCCGTCGCGCCTTTGGACAACTCCCAGCCCTGACGCCAGGCCTCCAGCGCCAGCGAGTAGTGGGCGGTGTTGTAATACTCGGTGCCGAGACACGTCAGCAGCGCCGCGCGCCAGGGCGAATGCGGATGGCCGGCCAGAAAGGTCGTCAGGCTGGAAAAATCGTCCGGCCCTTGACGCCGGGCGTAGGCGCGCAAGGCCTCCGCCAGCTCCCGGCTCTCGGCAGCCTCCGGCAGGCCGCCGATTGCCACCAGCGGCTCCTCGAACACGCGCATTTTTTTGATCTGTGCGGCCGCGTCGGCGGGGCTTGTGCCCTGGGCCTGAGCGACGGCCGGCAGGAGAAGCGTTGCCGTCAGAAGGGCAACTCCGGAGGTGATGGGGATGGATGCTTTCATGCGAGTCTGGTGTTGGGGTTGGGATGGAGCGTTGTTGCGGTTTGGTTTCGGTTCGGAAAACCGTCGGCGGTTTCAGGGTTTCAACAGGCGGTAGAACTTGCTGGGCAGCGTGGCCGGGACGGTGACGGAGTTGGTCCAGCCGCTGGGCGAATTGGTCCACGCGCCGCTTGTCAGGCTCAGGCGCTCCTGCAAGACCCAGTTGGTGCCGGTGGCGGGCGACCAGGAGATCGTGACTTCACCGGCGCCAGTCGAGGCGATGCTCAGTTGGGGAACTGGCGTCGCAAACGGGGTCTCATCCGACCACGCCGGGCCGGGCGTGCCGGCGCCGCCAAAGCGCCGGACGCCGGGACTGGCACCGCCAAACGCCGAATCGCCGATCACGTCCCCGGTCCCCTCGTCGAAGTGATAGAGCGCGACGGTGTCGGCATCCGGCGCAAAGGCTGCCGCGGGGCGCGCGAAGGTGTTGGTGTAACGGATGACGGTCGAAATCCGCAGTTCGTCCAGCCAGCCGTTGTAGCTGGGATAGGCCGCGCCCGCGTCGTGCTTTTCCGCGCCCAGCACCAGGAACGGGTCCGAGTCGGGCCAGGCCGTGGCGCGCCCATCGCGGTAACTCAAATCGCCCAGCGGGCCGGCGCCTTGGGCATCGAGGACGCCGTCCACGAAGAGGCGGAGCTGGCCGCTGGTGGCGTTGCGGGTGACGGCAATGTGATGCCAGGCCGAATCCGCCACCACGGTCGCGCCCACGATGGTCTGGCCCGTCGTGCTGTTGTTGACGCCAAAGGCGATGCGCCCGTTGCCGAGCGAAACGCCCCAGTCCCCGTAATCACCGTCGCCATACACGTCGCGGTCGAGGAGGATGTTGCCGGTGATCCAGCCGTCATTGCCGGTGGTGACGGTGCCGAGGTTGTTGGAAGCGGCCGCCATCATCCAGAACTCGACGGTGAAACTGCCGCCGACGTCCACCGGGCGATGGGTTTGCAACGGAATCTTGACGCGGTCGAGGTCCGGCGCGGAAACCCCGTGCCCATAAAACCGCAAGGACGCGCCGGAAGCGGCGACCGCCGCGGCCAAAATGAGGCCGGCCACGGGAAGAAACCGCATCCGCGTTGGCAATAGTCGAGCCGGGGTCATGGTGGGCCGCCGGCCAGGCTTTGGGTCTTGCGAGTCTTCCTGTTCGTTTTTGGTGTGTGGAACCGTTGGTCCGGGTTAGGGACTCAAGCGCACGCGATAGTTGAAGTTGCTGAGGGGGCTGGTGTTCGTAAAGGTGAACGGCATCGCCCCAGGTGTGTTGGTATCGAGGTCGGTGAAGTTCGTCAGCGTGGACGAGCCTTCCAGCACGTAGTCGGGGCCGAGCGAGCCGGTAACGCTCAGGCGGAACTGGCCGCCGGCGTAGCTCAACGGAGTCAGGACCACAGGGG
>CAYXPA010000036.1:0-35523 GCA_964466945.1 uncultured Verrucomicrobiota bacterium
TGCGCGAGGCCGGCTCCTACGGCTACCTGGTCACCGCCACGGTGCCGGAAGCCGCGCTGGCCGCCGCCGCGCAGAGCCGGGAGTTTGTGATCCGGCTCGAGGTGGACGAGGCACTGCCCGGCGGGCTGGCGATCTACGGGGAGCGGTTCGGCCGGTACCCGGTCGAGCCGACCCTGGTGTTCAACCTCAAGTAGGCCGCGCGGCGCGGCCCGGGCGGCGGGTTCAGGGCTCGCGGCTCTCCAAAATCGCCAGGCTCTTGAGCAGGTCCAGCGCCCGCGCCAGCACGGGGTCGGTTACCCGCGGCGCGGGCGGCGTCTCCGCGCGTGGCCGGCGCGGGGCGGCGCCACCCAGCCCGTCGCGGTGAATGCGCACCAGCTCCGCTTCGGTCAACCGCGGCGCGCGGGCGGAGCTGGTAGAGGTCGCGGCCACGGGCGGCGTGTAGAAGGGGTCTTCAACATAGCGGCGCTCGTCCTCCGCAGGCACGTCCACGCGGATGTCGGGGGGAAACCCGTCGAACGGCAAGAGTCGGCCGGCCGGGCCGACCTTTACCGGCGCCACGGCCAGGCGCAGGCGCTGGCCGGTGCTCAGCGGGAATTCGCGGTACACGGCCGCCTCGCCCGCGGTGGGGCTGCCCAGCACCAACGCCAGGCGCAGTTCGTGGAGCGCGGCGGCCAGCGCCTCGGCCGCGCCGCGGGTCTCGCGATTGGCCAGCACCACCAGCCGCCCGGGCAACGCGTTGGTCTTGGCGGTGGCGGTGAAACGGTGCTCGGCCCATTCCAGCACGGGGTGCGGCTCGGTTAAAAAGAGGTCCGCCACCTCGCCCGCGGCGGCGAAGTCCTCGCCGTCGGCAAACCGCAGGTCCAGCACCACGCCGTGGAGGTTTGTGGCGGCGTGCCAGGCCTCGAGCGCGGCGCGCAGGGCCGGCGCCAGGCCGGGGGCCACGCGGCCCGCGCGCACCACGGCCAGGCCGCCCTCGAAGAGGTTCGAGCGCGCGAGTAGCGGCGGAGGGGCTTCGGCTGTTTCGGGGGCGGGGTTGGTGAGCAGGAAGACGCGCGGGCGGAGCCGCTCGAGCAGGCCGCCGACCGCCGCGGCGTTGATCTCGACCTCGGACACCCCGCTCAGGTGCTGGCGCAGGAGCGGAAGCACCTCGTCCAGACGGGGCGCTTCGGCGCTCCGGGCGGGCGCGGCCGCCCACGCCCACCCCAGCCCCACCAGCAGGCACAAGACGCGTGTCATGGCGCGGCAGCCTAGCACGGCCGGCGGCGCGGACGCGAATTTTCTTTGCCCGCCCGCCGCTGCTCTCCATGCTCGCGGCATGGGCACGCGACGCGAAGCGCGCGAACGCGCCATGCAATTTCTTTTCCAGTACGACCTGAACCCGGCCGCCGACCTGGACGAGGCGCTCGAGCGGTTCTGGACCGGCCTGCGGGCCGGCGAGCAGGAGTCCGCCACGCCCGGCGCGCCCGCGGCTCCGCCCGGCCCCCCCACGGCGGCGGAGGCGGCGGTGCGCCTGTTTGCCGAGCCCTTGATCCGGGGCACGCTCGAGCACCGCGAGGAGCTGGACCAGATCATCCAGAAGCACGCCAAGAACTGGTCCCTGCACCGCATGGCCGTGGTGGACCGCAACCTGCTCCGGCTGGCGGCCTACGAAATGTTGTACCGCCCGGACATCCCGCCGGTGGTGAGCATCAACGAGGCGGTGGACATCGCCAAGAAGTACTCGACCGACGACAGCGGCAAATTCGTCAACGGCATCCTCGACAGCCTCCGCAAGGAACTCCTGCGCCCCGCCCGGCAGCCCACCGAGACTCCCGGGCCCAAGACCGCGTGATGTTTGCCGACCTGCACCTGCACACCCATTTTTCCGACGGCACCTGGACGCCCGAGGACCTGGCGGCCGGCGCCCGCCGCCTGGGGTTGGGCGCGCTGGCCCTCACCGACCACGACACCGTCGAAGGCTGCGCCCGCGCCGCCGCCGCCTGCGCCCGGTTGGGGCTGGAGTTCGTGCCCGGCACCGAGTTGACCGCCGAGCACGAGGGCCACGAGGTGCACGTGCTCGGGTATTTCGTGGACACGACCCACGCCGAGTTGCTCCGCGAACTGGAGCACTTCCAGCGCGCCCGCCAGGAGCGCATCCGCGAAATGGTCGCGCGCCTGAACCAGCGCGGCGTGGGCCTGCGGCCCGAGGCGGTTTTCGCGCTGGCCAACTGCCGTTCCCCGGGCCGCCCGCACGTGGCGCGCGCGCTGGTCCAGCACGGCTTCTGCGGTTCGCTGGACGAGGCCTTCGAGCGCTTCCTCAAAAAACACCGCCCTGCCTGGGTGCCCAAACGCAAGATGTCCGCCGCCCGCGCCATCGGCCTCATCCACGCCGCCGGCGGTCTGGCCGTGCTGGCCCACCCCGGGCTCAACCATGACGACCGCCTCATCCCCGGCCTGGTCGAGGTCGGCCTGGACGGCCTGGAATGCTGGCACTCGAAGCACTCCGCGGCCCAAGCGGAGCATTACCTCGAGCTGGCCCGCCAGCACCGGCTCCTGGTTACCGGCGGTTCGGATTGTCACGGCACCAGCAAGGGCCCGCCGCTGCTGGGCAGCGTGCGCCTGCCGCGCGACCTTTACCTCGTCTTCAAAAACGCCCCCCGTCCGGTGGGCGCTCTCGCCTGAACCTGCATGGGACTGTTCCAACGCCTCAAGGCCGGCCTGGCCAAGACCCACCAGCGCCTGGCCCACGAAATCCGCCGCATCGTCACCCGCTCCCCGCGCCTGACCGGGGCCACGCTCGAAGAGCTCGAGGCCGCCCTGCTCGGCGCCGACCTCGGCCTGGCCATGACCCGGCAGATCGTGGCCGCGGTCAAACAGGCCTACGAAACCCGGGGCCGCGAAGGCCCGGACGTCTTCGCCATCGCGCGCGAGCAGATCGCCCAGGCCCTCAAGGCGCCGGAGACGCCCCTGCGGCGCGCGCCCGCCGGCCTGACGGTCGTCTCCGTGGTGGGCGTCAACGGCACCGGCAAGACCACCACCTGCGCCAAGCTCGCCCACTACGTGCAGTCCCGCGGCGACACGGCCCTGCTGGCCGCGTGCGACACTTTCCGCGCCGCCGCCATCGAGCAACTCAAGCTCTGGGGCCAGCGGCTCGGTGTGCCGGTCATCGCCGGCGCCTACCAGGCCGACCCCGCGGCCGTGGCGCACGACGCCCTGGTCGCGGCGCAGGCGCGCGGGGCGGAGTACCTCTTCGTGGACACGGCCGGCCGCTTGCACACCAAGAGCAACCTCATGAAGGAGCTCCAAAAAATCCACCGCGTGCTCGACCGCAAACTGCCCGGCGCGCCGCACGAGGTGTTGCTGGTGCTCGACGCCACCACGGGCATGAACGCGCTCAACCAGGCGCGCGAGTTCCACAAGGCCGCGCCGCTCACCGGCCTGGTGGTCACCAAGCTGGACGGCACCAGCAAGGGCGGCATGGTCGTGGCCATCCAGCAGGAGCTGGGGCTGCCGGTGCGCTTCATCGGCGTGGGCGAACAGGCCGACGACCTCCAGCCGTTCGATCCCCGGGCCTTCGCCGAGGCCATGTTCAGCGAACCCGAATCGAAGGACTGAACCGGGCGCTGGCGGGCCCGACCCGGGCCTGGCGTCGCCGCGCCCCGCGCCGCGCGCGAACGCAATGGCCTTTCCCGGGCCGGCCGGGTTAAAGTCCCGCCATGCCAGAAAAGCAACCGTCCGAAATCCCCCGCGCCCTCCGCGAGCAGTACGAAAAAGGCCGGCTGGCCTTCGAGCGGAACAACCTCGACTACGCCATCCGCCTGCTCACCCAGGTGCTGGCGCAGGAGCCCGGTTTTTACGCTTGCCGCGAAGTGCTGCGGGCCGCCCAGTTCAAACGCGGCGGCGGCGGCGGACTCTTCCGCAAGGTCCTGGGCGCCACCCCCAAACTCATGCAGGCCCGCCTGGCGCTGCGCAAAGACCCGCTCGAGGTCCTGCAACTGGTCGAGGAAGTCCTCAACGCCGACCCCCTGAATCTCGAGGCGCACAAACTCCTGGCCGAAGCCGCCCTGGCCGCCGACCTGCCCCGCACCGCCCGGCTCTCCCTCGAGATCGCCTACAAACACGATCCGCGCGACCGCCACGTGGCCCTGCGCCTGGCCCGGTTGCTGGCCGCCGCCGGCGAGGGCGCCAAGGCCGAGGCCATCATCAACGCCCTGGCCGCGGCTTACCCCCACGACTCTGATATCGCCCAGGCCGTCAAGGACGTCGCCGCCAACCGCACCCTCACCGAGGGCGGTTACGCCGCCCTGGAAAGCGGCGAAGGCTCGTACCGCGACATCCTCAAGGACGCGAAGGGAGCCGTGGCGCTCGAACAGGAAAAACGCGACCACAAGGACGCCAGCGCCGCCGAGCAACTCCTGGCCGAATACCAGGCCCGCCTGGAAAAAGAACCGGACAACCTCCGCCTGGTGCGCGCCCTGGCCGAGTTGTACGCCGAGCAAAACCGCTTTGACGAAGCCCTGGCCTGTTACCAGCGCCTGCAGGCTGCCGAGACCGGCGACCCCACCCTCGAGCGCGCCGTCGCCCAGGTGCACGAGCGCCGGCTCGATCACCTCATGCGCCAGCTCGATCCGGCCGACCCCGCTCAGGCGGCCCGCCTCGAGGCCTTGCGCCGTGAGAAACAGGAGTTCCAACTCGCCGCCGCCCGCGCCCGCGTCGAGAAGTACCCGCACGACCTCCAGCTCCGTTACGAACTGGGCCTGCTGTACCTGGAGGCGGGGCGGCTCACCGAGGCCATCCAGGAATTCCAAAAGGCCCAGAACAACCCCCACATCCGCATCCAGGCCATGTACCACCTGGGCGAGTGCTTTGCCCGCCGCCGCATGTACGACCTGGCCGCGCGCACCTTCGAGAACGCCATCCGCGAGAAACCCGTGCTCGACGAGGAGAAGAAGACCCTGATTTACGCGCTGGGCTGCGCCCTCGAGGCCATGGGCAAAAAGGCCGAGGCCGTCGAGCAGTTCAAGCTCATCTACGAAGCCGACATCGGTTTCAAGGACGTGGCCGCCCGGGTGGACGCCTACTACGCGCAACAGTCGCCCTGAGCCAAAGCCCCGGGCTTAGCGGCAAACATGTGTCGAAGGTTGCTCCTGCCCGCGGGCCGCCGCGGTTGCCCGGAGCCCCTGCGCGTGCGCCTGGCGAATCCCGTCGAGCAGCGCCTGCCAATCGGCCGCGGTGGTGTCCCAGCCGGCGCTGAAACGCAACAGGCGGTCGGCTTCCTCGGGCCGGCCACCCAGCGCCAGCCAGACGTGCGAGGGTTGCTCCTTGCCGCTGGCGCAGGCCGCGCCGGTGGACACCGCGAAGCCCAGTTTGTCCAGTTGCACCACCCACCGACGGCGGCAATCCGGCACGGGCGGCATCACCGCGGCCACGGTGTTCCAGAGCCGGGGCGCGCCTTCGCCCACCACGCGGACCTCGGGCAGGGCCGCGCGCAGGCCGGCGATGAATTGATCGCGCCAGCGCTCGCGCTCCGCCGCCTCGCCGGCGGCCAGTTGCCGCTCGCGTTCCGCCCAGGCCGCGACCAGCGCCAAAATGCCGGGCACGTTCTCCGTGCCCGCCCGGCGGCCGTCCTGCTGGGGGCCGCCGACCAACAGCGGGTGGAAGCCGCGCGGCACTTTCAAGAAACCCACCCCCGGCGGCCCGCCGAACTTGTGGGCGCTGCCCAGGACGAAGTCGCATTCGCCCAGGCCGGCGGCGGGCAGCTTGCCCACCCATTGCGCGGCATCGCAGGCGAAGGCCACGCCGTGGGCGCGGCACAGGGCCAGCGCCGCGCGCCAGGGCTGGAGCACGCCGTTCTCGTTGTTCGCGGCCATGAGCGCCACCAGGGCCGGGCGCCGGCGGCGGAGTTCCTCGGCCAACCAGTCCAGGTCCGCCACGCCCGAGGCCCGCGCGGGCACCGGGCGCACGCGGTCGCCCAACCAGCGCCGCGCCGCCGCCAGCACGCAGGGATGTTCGAGGGCGGACACCCACACCTCGTCCGCTCCGACCCGGGCCAGGTGGTGAAACACCGCGTTGGCCGCCTCCGTGGCGCCGCTGGTCCAGACCACGTCCAGCGGCGAGCAACCCAGCCAGCCCGCTGCGGCCCGGGCCGCCTCCTCGAGCGCCGTCGCCGCCCGTGCGCCGAGACGGTGCGGACTCGAGGGGTTGGCGGGGAACCGCTCGAGCGCCGCCAGCCAGGCGGCGCGAGCCGCCGCGCACACGGGCGTGGTGGCGTTATGGTCGAAGTACCGCACGCCGGCAAATTAGCCGGTGCAGGGCGGGACGGCGAGGGCCCTTGCTGACTCAGGCGCCGGGCGGCGGAGGACGCAGGGCGGCCGGGGGATAACTCACCGCGAGGGGCCCGGCGGCCCGGTGCGCTTAACCGAGCGGCGCACCAACCCCCGGCCGGCCCGGCGCGCGCGATTGCCAGCCGGCGCCGGCGCGGTACATTGGAGCCGCTGGCAGTTACAAGCTTTGAAAGCGCTCATTCCTACCACGCGCGAACGCCGCACCGAGCGGGTGCTCCTGGTCGGCGCGGAACTCAAACACCGCAGTGCCCTCGAGGTGGCCGACTCGCTGGAGGAACTGGCCGAGCTGGTCCGCACCGCGGGCGGGCACGTCATGGGGCGGGTCACGCAACGGCTCGAACACCCCAACCCCGGCACCTTCATCGGCTCGGGCAAAGCCCGCGAAATCGCCGAACGCTGTCGCGCCGAAGCAGTGGACACGGTGGTGTTCGATGACGAACTTTCCCCGGCCCAGGGCCGCACGCTCGAGGCGGTCATCGGCGCCAAGGTGCTCGACCGCACGGAGGTGATCCTCGACATCTTTGCGCAGCGCGCGCGCACCCGCGAGGGCAAGCTCCAGGTCGAGCTGGCGCAATTGCAGCACCTGCTGCCCCGGCTGCGCCGCTACTGGACTCACCTTTCGCGGCAACGCGGCGGACTGGGGGCCATTGGGGGCGAGGGTGAAAGCCAGCTCGAGGCCGACCGCCGCAAGGTCCAGGAGCGGATTGACCGGCTCAAGATCGAACTGGAAGAAGTGCGCCGCCAGCGCGCCACCCAGCGTCAGGGCCGGCGTCGCCACCACTGGCCGCTGGCCTCGTTGGTCGGCTACACCAACGCCGGGAAGTCCACCCTGTTCAATGCGCTGACCCGCGCCGGGGTGCTCGAGGAAGACCGGTTGTTCGCCACGCTGGACCCCACCACGCGCTTGGTGCGCCTGCCTACCAACCAGAAAGTGCTGCTCTCGGACACCGTGGGCTTCATCCGCAAGCTGCCGCACCAACTGGTCGAGGCCTTCAAGGCCACGCTCGAGGAGGTCGTCAACGCCGACCTGCTCCTGCACGTGGTGGACGCCAGCCACCCGCGCGCCGCCGAGCAAATCGCCGCAGTGAATGCCGTGCTGGCCGAGTTGGGCGTGGCCGACACCCCGGTCCTGATGGTGCTCAACAAGGTGGACCTCCTGCCCGACCCGGGCGCGCTGGCCGCCTGGCGCGAGCAGCCCCCCCGCGCCGTCGCCGTCTCGGCCCGTACCGGGGCCGGCCTCGAAGACCTGCTGGACGCTCTGGGCAACGTGTTGCGGCCGGCGCGGGAGTTTCTCGAGCTGGTCATTCCCCACACCGAGGCCGCCGCCGTGGCCCGGTTGCACGAGGTGGGGCAGATCGTTTCCCGCGAGTACAACGGCGAAACCGCACGTTTCCGGGTGCGCATCCCGCCGCATACGCGGGGGGAGTTTGCCCGCTTCCTGGTAGCCGAGCTATAAGGCCACGGTCCCGGTCCTCCGCCCAAAATGAAAAAGGCCGCCTGCGGGCGGCCTTGAAAAAGTCCCTCGTCAATCCGGCGTTCAAACCCGGCGCCGGGCCAGCATCCAGGCAAAGCCCAGCACTCCCAGCGCGAGAGTGGACGGCTCAGGGATGAGTTCGACGCGCAAGTTGTCCACCAGGCCGAAGCTCAGCGCCGCGTTGTCCGAGACCGAGGCGAAGGGGTCCATGTAGCCGACCGAGATGTTGCCCTCGAGCGACACCCCGTTGCCGGAGCCGGTCAATCGGGCGATGGGCAGACCGTCAATGGACCAGGTCACTTCATCGCCGATCTTGCTGATCTCGACCTCGCGCCAGGCAAACCCGATGGTGCCGACGTTGAGCGCGCCGGTCTGCTGGGGATGGTTCGCCGTTTGGGAAGCCGGCGGGGTTTGCCCGCCCGGGAACGTGGTCGCGTAGTACGGGTGGGTGTTGTTGCGCGCCCCCGAGCCGGAGGCGAAGTACGCCGGGCCCTCGCCCTGCATCGTCGCGCCCACATAAGCCCGGAAGTCCTGGCTGGCGCCACCCTCGCCCGACACCGCAAACCAGGCCGTGCCCGCCGGCGCGGAGCCGTGCCAGAGCAGGGAGCCGTTGCCGCTGAGCCCGATTCCCGCCGTGGCGAACTCGGTGGACCCGGTGCCGCCTCCCGGGAAGGGTCCGTTGGCGTTCATCCACAGGTCAAACTTGACCACGTAATCGCCCGTGAAGTTCTGGCCGTTGGGCACAAGGTTCAGCCCGCTGGCCACGCCGCTGGACATGTTGGCGGTGAACTTCACCCCCAGGGTGGTGCCGCCCGCCGAGTTGGGCGCCGACGGGATGCCGTCCGCGCTGTAGTCGTAGGCAAACACCACCGCGGTGTCCGCGCTCGAGGTGTAGATGGACCAGTTGGCGGAGGTGTTCGAGTCGAAGTTGTCGGAGAAAAGGGTCGGGTCGGAGGCCTGCGTCAACACGCTCGCCAGGGACAGCGCGGTCAGGCCATATCGGGTTTGCCTCATGGTTTTCATGGTCGTGCTTGTGGGTGGGTGATTGCTACGCCGCCGGGCGGGGTTTGTAAACAGTTTTTTTGCGCCGCGGGCGCGCGGCGGCGCATTTCATTTTCTGACCGCGGGTCGCCGGGCGGGCGATGCGCGTTGCGCAGACTTCCAAGTCTGCCGTATCGCGGATTTCCAATCCGCCAACGCGGCGAACTCCCGGACAGTAACGATCGGTCTTGGCCCGCCGACTGGAAGTCGGCGATACGGCAGGTTGGGAAACCTGCGCTACGCCAGTGATGACCGCCTCCCATAAACTGAAATGCGCCGGGCGCGCGGCTTGCCCGCCGGCCCCCCCGCCTAGAACTCTCCTTTTAGAAAGTCGCCCGCTCCAGCTTGGGAAGTTGCCCGGTCCGGGCGTCCGGGCTTGTCCGGACCGAGCCGGGCCGGTTTAATCCGCCGCCGTGCCTGACGACGCCCACGACCGGAACGCGCCCGGGGCGGCCGCCGCCGAGGCCGCGGCGCTTCCGGGCCGACGCTCCGCTACCCGGCACGAGCCTTCCGCACACCGGCAGGCGGACCGCCTCAGCGAGTGGTTGCTGCTGGGCATGGTGGTCTTTTCCCCCTGGGCCCTGGCCGGTTGGCCGGCGTGGTCGGTCTGGACCCTGAACGCGGGCGGGTACTTTTTGTGGCTGTTGTTGGCGATCAAGGGAATCATCCGCCGCCGCACCGGCTACCGGCCCCCGCGATGGACCGCCGCTCAACCGGCCTGGACCGGCCGCGTGTTGGCGGTGCTGACCGCGCTGGTGCTGCTCTGGTGCCTGGTCAGCGCCCTCAACGCCCGGGCGACCGTGGACGTGGCCGCGCTGCGGCTGCGCGAGCGCGCCGACTATCTGCCCTGGCTGCCGCACAGCTTCGACGCGCCGGCGACGTGGTTCACGTTCTGGACCGCGCTGGGCCTGGCCGGGGTGTTTTGGGCGGCGCGGGATTGGTTGACCCAACTCACGCGCCGCGAGCGGCACCTGGCCCGCCATGCGGGGGAGCCGGCGGCAGATCACCACGACCCGCCCGGCGAGGAAATCCTGGCGCAGCGCGGCCCGCACTTCCTGCCCCGCCGGCTCAGGCGCCTGCTCTGGGTGCTGTGCGTGAACGGTGCCCTGGTGGCGCTGGTGGGCGTGGCCGGCACGCTGCGGCCTTCCCAGAACATTCTGGGCCTGTTCCCGCACCCCACCCGGCAGGGCGGATTCTTCGGGCCGTTTTGGTACCGCAACAACGGCGCGCAATACCTGAACCTGCTCTGGCCGGCGGCGCTCGCCTTGTGGCACGCGTTCTATCTGCGGGCGGCGGACTCGGGACATTTCCTGCGCCGGCTGACCAACTCGCCCGCGCTGGCCCTGCTGCCCTGCGTGGGCTTCATGACCGCCGCGCCGTTTGTCACCACCAGCCGGGGCGGCACGCTCATCAGCCTGCTGGTGATGCTGGCCTGCCTGGCGGTGCTCTTGCCGAGTACCTGGCGGCGCGGCTGGCGTTGGGCCCTGCCCCTGGTGCTGGTGCCCGTCGGCGCGGGCGCGGGGTTGCTGCTGGCCTGGGCGCCGCTGGCCGCCCGGTTTCTGAACGAATTCCGGATTCTGAGCACGGGCGCCAAGGCGGGGTTCGAGGCGTTCACCGTCCGCTGCGTGGTCACGGTGCCGCCGAACCTGGGTCGCCGGCCGGTCAATTTGGTGGTGCTCTCGGACAGCGGCCGTTCCTACGACCAGAGCTCGAACATCGTCATGCTCCGCTTCCAGGGCGAGGGGCGCGTGGCCGTGCGGTTCTTGCTCGATGCCCGCGACCGCGTGCTCGAGCTGACCGGCACCAACGCCGCGCTGGCGCAGGCCGGGCGCACGCTCGAGTTGATCCTCGCCCAGGCCGGCGCGGAGACCCGGTTGTATCTGGACGGCGCGCCGGTGCCGCTGGTCAGTCGCGCCGGCAAGGGCGGTTTCGCCTGGCCGGAGCGTTACGCCTCGCGCTACGCCTGGGTGGGCCGGGGCGACGGCGCGGACATCATTCGCGGGCGCATCCGCGCGGTGACGCTGCTGGACCGGGCGTTGAGCGCGGAGGAAATCGCCGGGCTCGCCCGCCGTCCGGAGGAGGCCGGTGCGGCGTCGCCCGGCCCGGTTGACAACGCTGCGTGGGGGCAACTGCGCCCGGCGCCGCTGCTCAATCTTGATTGGGGCACCCTCTCGCCCGCGCGCTGGAAGGCGGCCGGGCTGGGCGGGCGCACGCCCATTTACGAGGACGCGCGCCGGATGATGGCGCAGTACCCGGCGGCGTTCGGGTCGGGCCCGGGTACGTTCGCCAACCTGTACAAGGTGCACTTGGGCGACCCCCAGGCCACGGACGCCTGGTACGTCCACAACGACCACTTGGAAACCCGGCTCACGTTCGGCTGGCTGGGCGCGGCGCTGGTGTATCTGCTGCTGGCGGCGGCGGTGGCGCCCGTGCTGGTGCCCGGCGGGTTGCGCGCGCCGCGGTATTTCACGCTGTGCCTGTTGATCGGCTTGGGCGGCGCGCTGCTGCACGCCCGGTTCGATTTTGTCCTCCAAACCCACGCCTTGCTGTTTCTGGCGGTGGTGCTGTGTAGCCTCCTGAGCATCCTGACGCTGCGCGGCGCGGCCCGATAAATGGCGGCCAGCGCGGCCGACGGCAGGGTGAGGCAATGCCAGTCCTGCGCGCTCTCTTCCGGCCTCTCCGTGTCACACGCTGAATCGGGGCGTTGCAGTCTCCTGAGGCTGGAACGGGCCGCGGGCCCGAGGCGTCCGGCACTGGTAGGGCGCCGCTGCGTCGGCGCCGCCATCGGACGGGACACCGCCCGACCCTACCCGGTGTTTGGGCAGCAGAGCCCAGCCGAATGCCAGGACGCACCGGGCCCAACCCAACCGTCGAGCAGGCGCACTTTTGATGGAGCGGCGGACCTCCGAAAGTCGGCGGCAGGTTGCCGCCGACCACGGCCAGGTTTGGCCGTGCCACCCAGAACCAACCGAAGCGTTCCGGCTCAACGTTCGAGGGCGCGGAGCAGCGCGCGCACCGGTTCGGGCTCATGTCCCAGGGCCAGCGCGCGGGCGGCAGCGGCGCGGGCTTCCTCGAACCGGCCCATCCGGGCCAGGACGGTGGCCCGGGCATAAGGGATGCGCGGGTCGGCGGGATTGGCGGCCTCCGCGGCGGCCAGGGCCGACTCGGCCTCGGCGGGGCGGCCCAGGGCATCGCGGGCCAGCCCCAGGTTGTATCCGGCCCGGGCGTGGCGGGGGTCGAGTTGAACGGCGCGTTCGAGGGCGGCGGCGGCTTCGGGTAATTGACCCAGTTCGTTCCACGCCAGACCCAGCTTGAAGGCGTACTCGGCCTCGCGCGGCGCCAGCCGGCAGGCGGCCTGCAACTGCTCGACGGCCTCGCGCGCGCGGCTGGCCCGGCTCAAGGCCACCGCGTAGTCGTGTCGGATGGGCGCCGAATTCGGGTCCCAGGCCGCGGCGCGGGCATAGGCGGCGAGGGCGACGTCTAGGTTCCCGCGTTCCAGGGCCAGGGCGCCGCGCTGCATCTGGCCGGTGGGTTGGTCGGCGTGGAGGTCCAGCAGGTGTCGCAACTCGCGACCGGCGCGGGAATCCAGGTCCAGCCGGTCGCGCAAGGCCCAGGCCGCGGCCAGGCGCACGGCGCGGACCGGGTCCTCGAGCCGCGCGGCCAGGACGGCGGCGGTGTCGCGCTCGGCGGCGCGGGGTTCGAGCGCGCGGGCGGCGCGTTCGCGCACCAGCGGATGCGGGTGAGCCAGGCGGGCGCGCAGCGCGGCCGCCACGGCGGAGTCGTCCACCCATTGCCCCAGCAGACCGGCGGCGACCGCTTGCCAGTAGGCGTTGGTCTCGGCGTTGAGCAACGCGAGCAACGGCCCGCGCGCGCCGGGGTCGCCGGCGCGCGCGGCGGCGATGACCCGGGTGCGCTGCCGGGAGGGACGTTCCATTTTTTCGCCGTACCAGCGCTCGGTGTGTTCGAGGGCCCAGTCCACCGATTTGTCGGTGTGACAGCGGTTGCAGGCGTTGGGAATGCCCAACTCACGAGTCAGCCGGGGGTCGGGAATGGTGAAGCCATGGTCGTGCCGGGGATGCCGCTGCATGTAGGTGGTGACCGGCATGTGGCAGGCCACGCATTCGCCGCCGGTCTCGGTGATTCGCCGCGGGTCGTAAGCCGCCAGGTCCACCGCTTGCGGCGCGCCGTTGGTGTCGTAGCCGAACACCCGGTGCCGGCTGTGGGCGACCGGCTCGATAACCGGCGCGTTGGGGTAACTGCCGTTGTGGCAGCGCAGGCAGAGCCAGTTGCCCGGCAGCCGCGTCTTGGCCGAATGCGACTCGTGGCAGTCCTGACAGGTCACGCCGGCCGCGCCCATGCGGCTGCCCAGAAACGCCGCGTACTCGAAGTCCTCCTCCCGCACCTGGCCGTCGGGGTAGAAAAGGTCCGATTCGTCCACGAGGCTCGGGCTGAAGTGGTCGAAGAAGTCCTCGCCCGGCGCGAAATCGCCGGTCAGTCCGCCGCGGCGCGCATGGCAGGCGGCGCAGGTGGCAAACATCTGGTTGGTCGAGAGCGCGGGCAGCGTCGGGTCCGGCACGGCCTTGTCCGGAAAGCGCCGGCGCCAGTCCACGTGCCGCCGCAGCGGGCCGTGACAGGACTCGCACCCCACGCCGTGCTCGACCCACGCGGTGCGGTAGGTGTCCGTGGCGGGATCGTAATTTTTGCGGACGCGCACGTTATGGCATCCGGCGCACATCGCGTTCCAAGTCATGCCCCGGCCGGTCCAGTGTCCCCATTCGCCGGGCTGGCGGTCCTCGGCGCCGAAGACGTTGAACCACTCGCGACGGTTCGGGTCCCAGGCCGCCTCGAGCACCTGCCAACGGCCGCCCGGGAAGGGCACCAGAAACTGCCGCAGCGGGTCGTGGCCGATGACGCGCTCGACCGTGAGGGTTTCTTGGTTGCCGCTCAGGCCGCGGGTGCTGACCTGGAAGCCGCCGGCCGCGGCGCTGACGGCGGTGTGCTGCGAGCCGTGCGCAAACTGGCGGGGCGGGTCAAAGGCCTCGCGGTCCCGGGCCGGGTCCACGGGTCGTTCCGCCAGGGCGTGATGGGACGTTTCCCACGCCGCGTACGCCGCCTCGTGGCACTCGCGGCAACTGGCCGAACCGGCGTATTCGGCGTAGGTGATGGCCTGGTCGGGCACGACGGCGGCAGCCCCGGCTGGTTTCGGGGCCGCGGGGTCGGCGGTCCGCGGCCCGTACAACCGCAAGGCCAGCAACGCCACAGCCGCCAGCCCGGAGGCCAGCAGCGACCACGGGATGGCCGATTTGCGCCGGCCGCCGGGCGGCGGGGAAGCTGGCGGGGGAACTTTTCGCGGGGATGCCACGCTGGCCAGAGCTTAAGGCCGGGCGGACTTTGGGCGCAAAGGCCAACGAGCGGCCGGCCTTGGCCGCCCGGAACTGCGGGGCGGCCATGTCGGGTTCCGCCTCGCAGTGCAAGCGTACTTTACAAATGGTCCGACCAAACGGAAAGTACGGTTGCATGATACCACGGCCGTTCTGGCTGAACCGAATCGAGGCCGCCTGGCGCGAGGCCTCCATAGTCTGGCTTTGCGGCGTACGGCGCTCGGGCAAGACCACGCTGGCCCAGCAGCTTGGCGAGGCGCGCATCCTCTACGTCAACTGCGACCTGCCGGTGGTGGAAGAAATGGTGCGCGACCCCCAATTGTTTTACCGCGACTGTCCCAAGCCGGTGGTGGTGTTTGATGAAATCCACCAGCTCCGGGACCCCAGCCGCGTGCTCAAGGTGGGCGCCGATTTATTCCCCCACTTGAAAATCCTGGCCACGGGCTCCTCCACATTGGCGGCCAGTCGGAAATTCCGTGACACGCTGACCGGACGCAAACGGTTGGTGCACCTGGTTCCGGTGCTGTGGAGCGAGCTGACGGACTTTGGCAACGTCCCGCTCCCGCGGCGCCTGCTCCACGGTGGCTTGCCCTCGGCCTTGTTGGCCGAGACCAAGCAGCCGGCGTTTTACCGGGAATGGATGGACTCCTTTTTTGCCCGCGACATCCAACGCCTCTTCGGCTTCCGCGATATGGACCGGTTCAATGCGTTGTTTGAGTACGTGCTGCGGCAAAGCGGGGGACAACTGGAAGTGACGCGGACGGCCTCGGAGCTGGGCATCAGCCGCCCCACCGCGGAGAGCCACCTGCGGGCCCTCGAAATCACGCACGCGATCACAGTCGTGCGGCCGTTCCACGGCGGCGGACAAAAAGAGCTTGTCCGGCAGCCCAAGGTGTATGGCTTCGATACCGGGTTCGTGAGTTTCGCACGCGGCTGGAACCCGTTACGACCCGACGACTGCGGTCCGCTGTGGGAGCATCTGGTGCTGGAAAGCCTCTTGGCGCTGTTTCCCGACACCCCGGTCCGCTACTGGCGGGACAAGGCCGGGCATGAAGTGGACTTCGTGCTGGCGCACCGGCGCGACGCGGTGGATGCCCTCGAATGCAAGTGGGACGCCAGCGCCTTCGATCCGGTTTCGCTCAAGGCGTTCCGGTCTTATTATCCCCACGGCCGGAATTTCCTGGTCACTCCGCTGGTCGGGCCGGCGTATTTGCGGCGCTTCGGAGATTTGGAGGTCAGAGTCTGCAACCCCGACGGGCTGGTCGGTTGAACCTGGAACACTGAATTGGGGAGCACCCCCGGGGTGACGCCGGCCGCGCCGGGCATCCGGTTTTCTCGGCGCATGGATGGCCGCCCCAATGGGGAGTCAATCGGTGCCGACGCGGTGCTGGCGCAGCAGCGCTCTTTCGCGGGGGCTCTTTCCGCTGGGGTCGGCGTGGAAACTCTTTCGCGCCGCGACTTGCGCCTCAATGCCGGAAGTGCCGCCGGCCGGTGAAGACCATCGCCAGACCGCGCGCGTCCGCGGCGGCGATGACCTCGGCGTCGCGCACCGAGCCGCCGGGTTGAATGGCCGCGGTGGCGCCCGCCTCGGCCGCGGCGATCAGGCCGTCCGGGAACGGGAAAAAGGCGTCGCTGCACACCACGCATTCCCCGGCCGGTTTTTGGCCCGGCGGGGGCAGCGTGCCCGCCTCGCGACCCTTCCAGACGGCAATGCGGCTGGCGTCCACCCGGCTCATCTGGCCGGCGCCGATGCCCAGGGTGCGGTCGGCCGCGGCATAGACGATGGCGTTGGACTTGACGTGCTTGACCACGCGCCAGCCGAAGAGCAGCGCGCGCCGTTCGGCCTCGGTGGGCGCGCGCCGGGTGACCACCTTGAGGTCGGCCTCCGCCAGCGGCGGGTGGTCGCTCTCCTGCCAGAGGTATGAATCGGCCCCCACGCTGCGCACTTCCCAAGCCGCCGCCCGCCGGGGGTCCTGCAACAGGCGCAGCAGGCGGAGGTGCTTTTTCTTCTGCAGTACGGCCAGGGCCTCGGGGGTGAAGTCCGGGGCCACGATGACTTCGCTGAAAATCTCGGCGATGGCCTCGGCGCAGGGCGCGTCCAGCGGCTGGTTCACCGCGATGATTCCGCCGAAGGGCGCCTGGCGGTCGGTGGCGAAGGCCTTGTCCCACGCCTCGCGCAGGCTGGCGCCCTGGCCCACGCCGCAGGGGTTGGTGTGTTTGAGGATGGCCAACGTGGGCGGGTCGCCGGCGAATTCCGCGAGGAGCGCCGCGGCGGCGGTGAGGTCCAGGATGTTGTTGTAGGAAAGTTCCTTGCCGTGGAGCTGGCGGAAATACTCGGGGAAGCGGCCGTAGAGCGCGGCGGCCTGGTGCGGGTTTTCTCCGTACCGCAGGGTTTGCACCAGCGGGGCCTCGAGGCGCAACACGGCAGGCACGCGCGCCGGCGCGGGGCGGCCCTCGGCAGCGGCGAAAAACCGCGGCAGGTGCGCGGCGATGGCGGCGTCGTAGGCCGCGGTGCGGGCATAGACCTTGGCGGCCAGGCGGCGGCGCAGCTCGAGCGTGGTGTCGCCGTGGGCCCGGATTTGGGCGATCACCTCGGCGTAATCGGCCGGGTCGGTCACGACGGTCACCGAGACGTGGTTTTTGGCCGCGCTGCGGAGCATGGCCGGGCCGCCGATGTCAATGTTCTCGATGACCTCGGCGAGGCTGACGCCGGGTTTGGCCACGGTGGCCTCGAAGGGGTAGAGGTTCACCACCACCAGGTCTATCGGCCGCAGGTCGTACCGGGCGGCGGCGGCCTCGTGTTCGGGGTGGTCGCGCAGGTAGAGCAACCCCCCGTGCACCCGGGGATGGAGGGTCTTGACCCGGCCGTCGAGGATTTCGGGGAACCCGGTGAACTCGCTCAACTCGGTGACGGGCAGCCCGGCCAGACGCAGCGCGCGGGCCGTCCCACCGGTCGAGAGCAACTCCGCGCCCAACTCGGCCAGGACCCGGGCCAGGTCCACGATGCCGGTCTTGTCGTACACGGAGAGGAGGGCGCGGCGAATCATAGTCCGGCGGTGTTGTCGCCTGCCGGCCCCCGGCGCGTCAAGGCGCGGGCGGGGCGCGGGAAAAATCCGCTTGCGTTCCGGGGCGGTTGTGGTGGTTAAGCTGCCCGCCACATGAATGAGCCAACCTCGCCGGCCGGCCCGGCGGCGGCGGACGGTTTTGCGGCCGTCCAGAAACTGTTTCAGGACTACGTGGTGCCCAGCTACGGGCGCTTCGACCTGGTCCTCACGCACGGCGCGGGCAGTTACGTGTGGGACGTGCGCGGCCGCCGCTACCTGGACCTGGGTGGCGGCATCGCGGTCAACTGCCTGGGCCACGCCCATCCGGCACTGACCGAGGCGCTGCTCGAGCAATCGCGTCGCCTCCTCCACGTCTCGAACTTGTACTACCACGAGCCCCAGGGCCGGCTGGCCGAGGCGCTGGTGCGGCGCCTGGGGCCGGGCAAGGTGTTTTTCGCCAACAGCGGCGCCGAGGCCAACGAGGGCCTCTACAAGCTGGCCCGCCGGTTCGGCCACGACGAGGGCCGGTTCGAGATTCTCACCGCGCTCAACTCCTTCCACGGCCGCACGCTGGCCGGCATCGCCGCCACCGGGCAGGACAAGGTCAAAAAGGGCTTCGAGCCGATGGTGGCCGGGTTCCGGCACATCCCCTTCAACGACCTGGCGGCGGCGCGCGCCGCGCTCTCGCCCGCCACGGTGGCCATCCTCATCGAGGGCGTGCAGGGCGAGGGCGGCGTCACGCCCGCCACGCCGGAGTACCTGCTGGGCCTGCGCGCGCTCTGCGACGAGCACCGGCTCTTGCTCCTGATGGACGGCGTCCAATGCGGGCATTACCGGACCGGCCGGTTCCAGAGCTTCCAGCGCCTCCTCGAAGGTGTGCCCGGCGGCGAGACGTTTTTGCCGGACGCGGTGTCCATGGCCAAGTCGCTGGGTGGCGGTTTTCCCATCGGCGCCTTCTGGGTGCGCGCGCCCTACCAGGACCTGCTCGGGCCGGGTACGCACGCGACGACGTTTGGCGGCACCCCGCTGGCCTGCGCGGTGGCGCTGCGCGTGCTCGAGGTGATCGAACGGGAACATCTGGCCGACAACGCCCGCGCCCAGGGCGCCTTCCTCAAGGCCGGCCTGGAGGCGCTCGCAGCCCGGTATCCCGGCGTGATCCGACGGGTGCGCGGCCTGGGTCTGATGCTCGGGTTCGAGCTGGCCCCGCGCGAGCAAATCCCCGCCCTGGCCGCCCATGACAAGCCGGCGGCGTTGCAGGTTGTGCTCCGCCTCCACGAAGCCGGGGTGCTCACCGTGCCGGCCGGGACGCAGGTGGTGCGGTTGCTGCCGCCCCTGAACCTGAGCCGGGCCGAGGCCGAGGCGGGGCTGGCCGCCCTCGAGCAGGTGGTCGCGGCCCTGGCGTGAGCCGGAGGATCACCCGGCGGCGTCGCGCCGATTGGCAATTGGCCGTATCGCCAATACCGGTGGTCGGCGCGGGCCAGCGGCACACCGGGGGATTGTCAATCCGCGATACGGCAAATTGCCCGTTTGCGGCACAAGCCAGCGATCAGGGCGTAGTAAATTCCGCGTGACGACACGCCGTGCTACACCCCAATGGAGCATGGTCGCCGCCATTCCCCAAATTGGCTCTTTGTCCCAACTCCAAGCAAAACATCGTGAAGCGCCCACCGCGGGCCGTTCGCCCGGCCCGCGCCTTGAAAGCACCGCGGCAGGCACGAAAATTGCCGCTCGGCGCAGGGCATGTGGTGCATGAACCGGGCAGCCAGGTGCAATGAGGCGGACGGCCGGTCCAACGGCGCGGCCGTCCAAGCCAGCCGCGGTCACGCCGCGCAATGGGCATGTTTGGGATTGCTGGGGTGGATGGCGTTGACGGCAGCCAGCGCGCCTGCGCTCGGTCAGGCGACGCCGTCAGCCACGCGACCCTTGCCGGTCGAGTTCGCTCCCGGCCGCTGGCAACGCCTCGAAGAATTGCCGCCGGGCCGCTTCCGCAGTCACCTCGAGGGGCTGCCGCCCGCGGCCCGGGAGCGCGCCGGGCAATGGTTGCGCAGCTTCCATTTCACCGCGCAGGACCTGGCCTCGCTGGCCGCCGACCGCGAGGGCGGCGTTTACTACGTGTGCCGCTTCGCGCGGCCACAGGTAACCAACGGCGCTCCCGCGGCAGCGTCTCCGGCGGCATCCCCCGCCGCGGTCGGCACCGGCGCGGCGGCGTTGCCGGTCAGTCCGTTTCCCGCCGCGCTCGTTTTCCACAGCCGGCCGGGCGCGCCCAACGTGTTGTACCTGAACTTCGCCGGCGAAGACGTCACCGGCACGCTCTGGAACACCGAGCTGGGCCGCACCACGATTCCGGCCCGGCCCTTCGGCGTGGACGGCGACGATACCACCTACGGCGACACTGAGCAGGCGGTCATCCGCCAAGTTTGGCAGCGCGTGGCCGAGGATTACGCGCCCTTCGACGTGGACGTGACCACCGAGCGTCCGGCGAGTTTCACCAGCCGCACCGGCATGGCGTTGATCACCCGGCACCTGGACGCCAACGGTGATCCCAACCCGGCGGACGACGCCGGCGGCATTGCCTACGTCAACGTGTTTGGTTCCACGCTCTACGCCCGCTACCGGCCGGCGTGGATTTACCACGACAACCTGGGCAACTCGGAGGCGAACATCGCCGAGGCGGTCGCCCACGAGCTGGGGCACAACCTGGGCCTGAGCCACGACGGCAAGAACGACGGCACCGAGTACTACACCGGCCACGGCAGCGGCGACCTTTCGTGGGCGCCGATCATGGGCGCGGGCTACCACCGCAACCTCACCCAGTGGTCCAAGGGCGAGTACTACCAAGCCAACAACACCCAGGACGACCTCGCCATCCTCGCTGGCAAGCTCACCTACCGCGCCGACGACCACGGCAACACCCCCGCCACCGCCACGCTTATCGTGCTCACCGGCCGCACCAACATCGTCTCCACCACGCCCGAAACCGACCCCACCAACACCCAGCCCGCCAACAAAGGCGTGCTCGAACGCTCCGGCGATGCGGACTGGTTTTCCCTGGTCACCGGGTCCGGCCCGATTCGCCTCGAGGTCAACCCCTGGCTCATGGCTTCGGGCGCGCGCGGCGGCAACCTGGACCTGCTGCTCGAGTTGTACGACGCCGGCGGCGCCTTGCTGCTCACCAACAATCCACCCACCACCACCACGGCGGTCCTCGCCACCAACCTTCCCGCCGGCCTGTACTACCTGGCCGTCCGCAACACCGGCGCCGGTGATCCCTTCGCGCCCGCGCCCACCGGCTACACGGTCTATGGCAGCCTCGGGCAGTATTTCCTGTCCGGCTGGGTGAGCGACCCCGCCGGCGTGAGCACCCCGCCCGGGGCCGAACTGGCCGGCGCGGACCTGTCCCAGCCCGGGCAGACCGAGCACCGGCTCACGGTGGTTTACTCGGACAACGTGGCGGTAAGCGTTGCCTCGCTGGACAACGCCGACCTGCGCGTCACCGGTCCCAACGACTACGACCGGCGCGCCCGGTTCGTCGCGGTGGATGTTCCCTTTGACGGCACGCCGCGCCGGGCCACTTACAGTCTCTCGCCGCCCGGCGGCGCGGTGTGGTCCGCGGCTCACAACGGCGCCTACACGGTTTGGCTCGAACCGCAGCAGGTAGCCGACACCGAGGGCGCTTGGGCGCCCGCGGTCCGGCTGGGTGAGCTCCGTGTGGCCGTGCCGCTGGTGTACTACGCGGCCTCGATGGACCAAGACCCCGGCTGGACCTTGGACCCGCTCTGGCAGTACGGTGAACCGGCCTACGTGGCGGGCGGCCCGACCGGCGGGGCCACCGGCCGCCGAATCATCGGCTACAACCTCAGCGGCAACTACGAAAACTCCCTGAGCCCGCGGTACGCCACCACCCCGCCCATCAACACCCGGGGCAGCACCGCCCTGAGCGTGCGCTTCCAACGTTGGCTGCGCCTGCGCCCCAACGACACCGCCTCGCTCGAGGCCTCGACCAACGGCGTGCAGTGGGTGCGCGTCTGGTCCACCACCAGCCGCGTGCAGGATAACGGCTGGCGCCAGGTCCAATACGCCCTGCCCGCCAGCGTGGTCGGCAGCACCACGCTCCAACTGCGCTGGAGCCTGGCCTCGAACCCCGGCCAAACCGACCTGGGCTGGCACTTGGACGACGTCGAAGTGCTCGGCGAAGGCACCCTCGATACCCGGCCGCCCGCGGCCGAGCTCAGCGTGGCCACGCTCACCCTGGCCGGCTCGCCCAACCACCTTTGCACCGTGCGGTACACCGACGACACCGCCGTGCGTCTGGCCAGCCTGGACTCGGCCGACCTGCGGGTCAGCGGTCCCAACGGCTACGCCGCGGCGGCGGAATTCCTCGGCGCCGACGCGCCGCTCGACGCCGCGGCGGTGGTCGCCACTTACGCCCTCCCCGCCCCCAACGGCGGTTGGCAGGCCGCGCACAACGGCACTTACACCATCACCCTTCAGGAGGCCGAGGTGGAAGACCTCTTCGGCAACGCCGCGCCAGGCGCCGTGCTGGGAACGTTCACCGTGAACATCCCCGACACCCCGCCGGGGGTGCTGGACGTGAGCCCCGACGAACCGCGGATCGTCTCCGGCCCGCGGGGGGGACCGTTCACGCCCGCGGAAACCCGCTTCACCCTGACCTGCGTCGGTTCGTCCGGCCTGCGCTGGAGCGTCACCCGCAGCGCAGAATGGTTCCAGGCCGAGCCGGCCGAGGGCGCGCTCGCCGCGGGCGAAAGCCAGACCATGCGCGTCACGTTGGATGCCGCCCTGGCGGCGGTCTTGCCCGAGGGCGAATACCGAGAAACACTCGGCTTCCTCAACACCACCACCGGCCTGGGCAACACGTCGCGCGAAGTGCGGCTCACGGTCACGCCGCCCGAGCAGGTCCGGCTCACCGTGCGCGTCAACGAACCGGCCTGGGGACGCGTCGAGCCGGCCGGGGGAACCTACGCTGTGGGCAGCCAGGTCGAGTTGCGCGCCGTGCCGGCGACGTGGTTTGCCTTTCGCCGCTGGACCGGCGACGTGACCAGCGAGGCCAATCCCCTGGCGCTGCAATTGACCGGCGACCTGACCGTGGTGGCCGAATTTGCCGAGCTGGTCACCACCAACTACCCCACGCCGCTCTGGTGGCTGGCCGCGCAGGGCGTGACGGAAGACTTCGAGGCCGCCGTCACGCGCGTGGGCGCCAACGGCCTGCCGCTCTGGCAATCCTATCTCGCCGGCCTGGACCCTGCCGACCCGCAGAGCCGACCGGTGTTGCACCTCTCGGCCGGCCCCGCCCCGGACGTGGTGACGCTCGCCTGGTCCACGGCCCCCGGCCGCCTGTACACCCTCGAGCAGGCGTCGGCCCCGGCCGGCCCGTTTGCGCCGCTACCCGACGCCGTGGACCTGCCGGGCACCGGCGCCGTGCTCCAACACGCCGTGGCGGTGCAACCCGCCCCCGCCTTCTTCCGCCTGAGCATCCGCAAACCCTGACCTCGCCGCGGCGCGTCGTGGCGCCCCAATTTTCACTCGCGTCCCGCCCGGGCGGCGCGGAAAAATCCCGGCTTTGCAATGAACGCACCGACGTCCTTGCCCGCGGCCGCTCCCGACCGGCCGGCCCCGCCGGACTGGAGCCCGACCAGTTGGCAAAGCCGCCCCGTGCAACAGGCGGTGACGTACCCCGACCCGGAGGCGCTGCAGCGCGCGATTGCTCGCCTCGGCGCCTTCCCGCCGCTGGTCACCAGTTGGGAGGTCGAGCGACTGCGCACGCGCATCGCCGAGGCCGCCGCCGGCCGGCAATTCATCCTCCAGGGCGGGGATTGCGCCGAGAGCTTCGCCGAGTGCCGCCCGGACATCATCACCAGCAAGCTCAAAATCCTGCTCCAGATGAGCCTGGTGCTCACCGACGGCCTCAAGTGCCCCATCATCCGCATCGGGCGTTTCGCCGGACAGTACGCCAAGCCGCGCTCCAACCCCACCGAGACGCGCGGCGGGCAAACCCTGCCATCCTACTTCGGTGACCTGATCAATGCCGCCGACTTCACGCCCGCGGCCCGGCAGCCGGACCCCGAACGGCTCGTGACCGCTTATCAGCACGCGGCCATGACGCTCAACTTCATTCGCGCCCTGGTCGAAGGCGGGTTTGCCGACCTCCACCACCCCGAGTACTGGGACTTGAACTTCCTGGACAAGGGCGGCCTCACCCCGGAGAGCCGCCAGAACTACGCCCGCCGCGTGCGGCTGGTGGCCAACGCCATCGAGTTGATGGAAGTCCTCACCGGCCAGCGCATGGACCAACTCACGCACACCGAGTTCTACACCAGCCACGAGGGCTTGAGCCTGCACTACGAGACCGCCCTCACCCGCCGCGTGCCCCGGCGCCAGGGCTGGTACAACCTGGGCTGTCATCTGCCCTGGATCGGCGAGCGCACCCGCGCCGTGGACGGCGCCCATGTCGAGTACTTCCGCGGCCTCCGCAACCCGGTCGGCGTCAAAATCGGTCCCGCCATCACCCCGGCCGAACTCCTGCGCCTGCTGGACGTGCTCGATGCCGACCGCGAGCCGGGCGACACCGTGCTCATCGCCCGCCTCGGCGCGCGCCAGGTGCGCCAAATCCTCCCCGGCCTAATCACCGCCGTGGCCGAGTCCGGCCATCGCCCCGCCTGGGTCTGCGACCCCATGCACGGCAACACCGTCTGCACCGCCAGCGGCCGCAAGACCCGGCACTTCGAGGCCATTCTCGAAGAACTCCTCGTCTCGATTGACATTCACGAATCCCTCGGCTCCCGGTTGGCCGGCGTGCACTTCGAGCTCACCGCCGAAAACGTCACCGAATGCGTCGGCGGTGCCAGTGGCGTGCGCGAGGCCGACCTGGACACCGCCTACCACACCCTCTGCGACCCGCGCCTGAACTACGAACAGGCCATGGAAATCGCCTTCGCCATCGCCAAGCGCCTCGAACGCAACCGCCCCGTCAATGGAACCCTGTCCCAACCCGTCGCCTGAACCGGCCCAAGGCGCCAATGCCCAGGACCGGTTCTTCGCCCTCACCCTCCAAACCCTCGAACGCCTGCGCGCCACCCAGTGGGACGCCATCGCCACCGTGGCCGGCTGGCTGGGCGAAGCCCTTGCCCGCGACGGCTGGCTCTACGTCTTCGGCACCGGCCACTCCCACTTGGTGGCCGAAGAAGTCTTCTACCGCGCCGGCGGCCTGGCTCATGCCGTGCCCATGCTCGACCCGCGCATCATGCTGCACGAAAACGCCATCCAGGCCACCTACACCGAGCGCGAGCCGGGCTTCGCCGCCCGACTCATCGCCCACTACCCCGTCGCGCCGGGCGACGTGCTCATCGTGGTCTCCAACTCCGGCCGCAACGCCGTGCCCATCGAGATGGCCCTGGCCGGCCGCGAAAAAGGCCTCCGCGTGGCCGCCATCCTTAACCGCGCCCAGAGCGACGCCTGGCCCTCGCGCCACCCCTCCGGCAAAAAACTCGCCGACGTCGCCGAGGTGGTCATAGACAACTGCGGCCCCAACGGCGACGCGTGGCTGCACCTGCCGGGCATGCCAGGGCCCATCGGCTCGACCTCCTCGCTGGTTGGTCTGCTCATCATCCAGCTCATCCAGGTGCGCGCGGTCGAGTTGGCCCTCGCCCGCGGCGTGGCGCCCGAGATGTACATCAGCAGCAACACCGCCGGGGACCCCCACAACGAACGCCTGCTCGAAAAATACCGCCACCGCATCCGCCACCTCTGAGCCGGAACGCTTCGGTTGGTTCCGGGCGCCACGGCCAACCTGGCGTGTCACCTCGAGCCCAAAAGCAACCGCGAACTGCCGCGGCCACGCGCGGCGGCCTGGTCAACTTCGGCGCCGGCGCAGCGGCGCCCTACCCTGCGGAGTTCGCGCTCCAGAAACTGGCGCGGAGCACGAGCTCCCAATCAATCGCGGAGCGTGCGGAGTGCGCCGGTTTGCCGGCGCTGTGGGAGGGGCCGGATGCCGGATACCCGAGGCCGGATACCAGATACCGGATGTGGAAGTTGGGAGCGGCCGGCGGCTCGCCTGGCAGCGTCGTGCCGATTGGCAATTGGCTGTCCCGCCGACTGGCAGGCGGCGATACGGCCGGCTGGCCGCCTGCGCTACGGAGTCGGCGGCAGGTTGTCGCCGACAACGGCTTGACAGGCCGTGTCACCCGCAGCCCGAAAGCGGTCGCACGCCCAACGCTGGCGCGAGGTATTGGGCACCCGCCGGATGCGGAGCGCACGGAGTACGTCCGCACCCGAAAAATATTTAGCCTCCGCGCTGGCCAAACCGCCAAAGGGTGGGATATTGGGCGCGCAAATGACGGACTTTGTTTTCTGGCTGGCCGCGGGCTTCATTACGGGCGTGGTCTTCGGGTCGTTCTTCGAGTGGGCGTTGCACCGATTTGTCATGCACCGGCCGATCAAGGGCTTCACCTACCCGTTTCGCGCCCATGCCCAGGTGCATCACCGCGTCTTCCGTGCCGACCACACCTACCACCTGATTGACGAGAAGGACAAATGGACCATCCCGATGGCGTGGTGGAACGGCCCGGTGATCGTGCTCCTGTGCAGCCTGCCTTTCGTGGGCGCGGCGTGGCTCAGCGGCCACTGGGGCCTGGCGGTTGGCGGGCCGCTGGCCTGCGCGTTGTACTTCGTGGCCTATGAATACTTGCACTGGTGCATGCACCTGCCCCGCCGGCGGCACATCGAGCGCTCGGGCCTGTTCTTCCGGCTCAACGGCCATCACCTCCTGCACCACCGCTACATGCACAAAAACTTCAACGTGGTCCTGCCGCTGGCCGATCTGCTCCTGGGCACCCTGCTCTTGCGCTCGAAGATCGCCTTCCCCCAACCGGTCGGCCCCGCCGTGCCCAATCTCCAGCCGCTGACCGAGCCCCGGACCTGAGCAGCGCCGGACCGCGGGCAACCCACCAGGTCTCTCCTGCCGGCCTGCGGTCACCCCGCTCGCCGGTTTGCCCCGACACCCCTGAACGATCCGCCGCGCGGCGCTTCCCTGCTGCCGGACCTCAGCTTTCCTCCGGCGCGTCCGTCCAGGGAATGGCGCGCTCCGCCACGCCGGGCGGTCCTTCCAGCAAGGGCGTCTGCGCGTAGCCCAGCGCGGCCAGTTGCCGACCCGCCGCGCGGATCAACGCGCCCCACGTGGCCGGACGTCGCCGCCGCCCCAACACCCGGCTCACGCACCAGGTAAAGGCGCCGTAGGGCGTCGCGCCGTCCCGGTGCTCGTAGGCCAGTTGGTCTTCCCGGCAGGCCTCAAGGATGACAGGAAAAAACGGCCCGGCATGTCCGTAGGGCGTCGGGTCATCCCACGAAGTTTTGCGTCCCTCGGCCAACTGCCGGGCACCGCGAAACATCCGCCGCTGGCTCAACCGGGCGCCGCGGCCGTCGCCTCGCGCAGGGCCGCCTCGAAGGCCGCCCGCGCCGCCGCGCCGAAGCAGACCAGCCGGATTTCGCCAAAGTCCGGATGGGCCGCCAGGAAGGCCCGGCATTCCCGCACCGCGATGCGCGCGGCCCGGTCGAGCGGGAACCCGTAAGCCCCGGTGCTGATGGCCGGGAAGGCGATGGTCTTCAGGCCGCGCTCGCGCGCCAGCGCCAGGCTGTGGCGGTAGCAACGGGCCAGCAGTTCGTCCTCGCCGTGCCGGCCGTCGCGCCAGACCGGGCCCACGGTGTGGATGACCCAGCGCGCGGGCAGGCGGTAGCCGCGCGTGAGGCGCGCCTCGCCCGTGGGACAACCGCCGAGCGTGCGGCACTCGGCCAGCAGCTCCGGACCGGCCGCGCGGTGAATGGCGCCGTCCACGCCGCCCCCGCCCAGCAGCGTGGTGTTGGCGGCGTTGACGATGGCGTCCACGTCCTGGCGGGTGATGTCCCCCTCGACCACCACCAGCCGGGCTGAAGGGGTGGAAGTTTCGGGCGTTGTCATGACGCCAAACTGGCGCGCGCGGGCCGGCCCGGCAAGGGGCTTTGCGCATTCCCCGGGAAAAGCGTTGGGTAGATCGTGCCCCCTTGGGGATGAAGTTCCAGGCGATGAGCTCCCGTCGCAAGCAGCCGCGGTCGCGGATCATGCGCCGGTCTTCTCCCGCCGCTGCGGCCAGCGTGCTTACTCGTAGCCGCTGGCGTGGTGATGGGCGGCGGCGGGGACGGCTTGGGGCGGGGGTTGGATCAGAGCGCGGGCCAACGCATCGGCGTCCGGCACGACCAGCAACCGGCCATACATCACTTTCCAGTGTTCCGGGTAGGTGCAGACGTATTCGTAAGCGCCGGGAGTCTCGGGCGCCGTGAGCTTGAGCGTCTCGCGGTCACCAGGTTCGAGGAGTCTGGTGGCGGCCAGGATTTTCGGGTTTTCCGGCACGTACATCCGGCCCTGGCCATCGGGGCGCGGCGGCATTTTCTCGGCCAGCAGGCCGACTTCCTCGCGCGCGCCGGGCTGCACCACGACCAGGTTGTGCGGCATCATGTCCACGTTCTCGAAGAGGATTTCGAAGGGCTTGCCGGCCACCACGACCAGTCGGGGGGTGTCGTAGCGCATTTGTTCGCGCACGGTCTTGACGACAAAGACGCTGACGCTCAGTTCGCCCAGTTCCCGGGTGAGGCGGAGCGCACGGTCGGGTGGCAGCAACGTGGCGAGGTCGCGCGCGGCCTGCACGGTCTCGATGTAGGCCTGTTGGGTGCGGTGGTCGGCCGGCACGGTGCGGGCCCAGGCGAGGAGGGCTTCGGCCACGGGCCCGGCCAGGTCCGGTTGCCAGGCGGAACGCGGAAGCTGCCGCAACGCGTAGGCGGCGGCGTCCCGATGCGGGCCGGTTTGAAGGTGCTTCGCCAGCGTGACGAAGTTGCGGGCAGCGTGGTCCTCGCCCATCAGCGGCAGCGCCAGCAGGGCGGCACGTTGGACCTCGCGCGGCGCGGGGGAAGCATCCAGCACCGAGGCAAGCAACGGCTGGAAGCGGGCGCGGAAGTTCGAGTCCGCGTGGAGCGCGATGGAATCAATCAGGGCGGTGCGGGCGGCGGGGTCGTCGGCGGTGGCCTGCCAGGCAGGTTGGGGGTCGGCGTCAGCGGTCACCCACGCGGCGAAGACGGCCTGGCGCACGACGGGTTGTTTGGCGGCGCGGGCGAGGTCGTTGAACTGCCGGCGCGCGGCGGCGAGGGCATCGCGCGGGGTGGCGGCGAGGAGCACGCCCAAATGGTTGGCCGGCGTGGCTTTTTTGTCCGGCGCGTCGAGCCGGCGCAGCGCCGCCAGGGCCTCCTGCACCCGGTCGGTGCCGTGGACTTTGGCCAGGGCCTCGAGCGTTTCGCCCCGTTGGTTCACGTTGTAGCTCTCGCGTTGCAGGCGCTCGAGGAGCACGCCCTCGGTCGCGGGCGCTTTGAGGAGTTCGGCGTCGGAGAGCCGGCCCAACAGAAAGGCCAGCGCGCGCGGGTGCGTCACGCGGGCCAGGTCGGCGGGCGTGAACCGGAGCTGGCGCAGGGTCTCGTTGAGGACGTAGTGGAGGTAGTAGTCGCGTTCGTGGGCCAGCGCGGTGAACACGACCTCCAGCGCCTGCGGTCCGTGGAAGAAACTGGCCGCCCGCACGGCCTGCAGCCGGACCAGCGGGTGGTCGTCGTCGGCCTGGCGGCGGAGCAGCGGCAGGGCGTCGGCCACGCGGGCGCGCCAGTCGCTGAGCACGCGCGTGGCGGCGGCGCGGGCGCGCGGTTCGGGCGAGCGGAGCATGCGCCGGAGCAGGTCTTCGTGGACCACGTTGTGCCATTGGTGAACCCAGAGGGCCTCCATCAAGCGGTGTTCGTAAGCCGGGTCCTGCGGGTCCAGCCGTTGGGTCCAGCGTTGCACCGCGGCGAGGACTTCGGCCGTGTTGCGCCCGCCGAGCTCGATCTTGGCCCGGGTGCGGACGTTGTTCTCGGGCTCCTTGAGCAGTTCGAGCAGATGTTCGATCGGCTGGCCGGCAACGGGCGCGGGCCGAAGCAGGGGCCGGCCCTCGTAAGTCACCCGATAGATGCGGCCGTGGGAGTGGTCGCGGTTCGGGTCGCGGATGTGGTGTTGCATGTGGCCGATGATCGGGTTGTGCCAGTCGAGGAAATAGACCGAGCCGTCCGGGGCGACGTCGGCGGCCACGGGACGGAAATTCGGGTCCTGGCTGACAACGAGCGGCTCGAGCATCTTGCCCCAGAGTCCCGCGCCCTCCTCGTAGAGCTGCACGCGGTAGATGCCCTGGAAGCCAATGACGTTGCAGTTGAGAAAATTGTTTTGGAACTCCTCGGGGAAATGCCGGCTGGTCAACAGGCCGGTGCCGGCGCAGGGCCGGGCCGGGCGCGGCCAAATCTCGCGGAGGCCCGGATGCTTCTGCGGATAATCGAGGTACCCGCTGATGGCCGGGCCGAAGTAGGTGTTGTTGCCGGTGGCGTCGGTGACCAGGTCGTTGCCCCAGGCGTCGAAGACCCGGCCATGCGGATTGGCAAAGCCGTAGGGGATGTACACCTCGAAACGGCCGGTGCGCGGCTCGAAACGGTGAATCGCGCCGTCGTTGTTGCGGACCACGCCCCAGGCGGTCTCGACCTGGGTGCGATGAAACACGCCGTCGCTCAGGTAGATCGCGCCGCCCGGGTCCAGGGCCAGGGCGTTGGCGGTGTGATGCGTGTCAGCAGAGCTGAGGCCGCTGAGCAGGCGCTCCTTCCAATCGCCGCGGCCGTCGCCGTCGGTGTCCCGCACCCACCAAACGTCGGGCGCTTGCACGAGAATGACGCCGTCCTTGTAGAACTGAAAGCCGGTGGGGGCGTTGAGGTCCTCGAGGAACGGCGTGCACTGATCGGCCCGACCGTCGCCGTCAGGGTCTTCGAAGACCAGGAGGCTGTCGCCGGTTTGGCTCCAGGGCGTGCGGGCAGGATAGTTGGGCCAGGCGGCGACCCAGAGCCGGCCCCGGGTGTCGAACGCCATCTGCACGGGGTTGGCCAGCAGGGGGAATTGTTCCTCGGAGGCGAAGAGGTTGATCCGGCAACCCTTGGCCGCGGTCATCTTTGTGAGCGCCTCCTCGCCGCTAAGGAAGTTGAAGGTCCCGTCCGGATTCGGCCCCCGCTTGTTGGTGGGCACCTCGATGGGTGGGGGCAGGTTGTCGTCTTTGACCACCAGGTCGCCGCCGCGGGCCACGGCCCAGATGCGCCGGTCGCGGTTGGCGGTCATGACCTCGCGCATTTCCATCTCGCGCAGGAGGACGTCGCGGTTCTTGATGCCGTGGTAGCTCAGGTGCGAGCGTCCGCCATAAACGTTGTAGCCGTCCACGGTGCGGTAGCGGCTGAACCACAGGGCGTTTTTCTCGAGCACGGCCTGGCGGAGCTTTTCGAAATCCGGGTCGTCCCGGCGTGGGGGCGTAATGCCGAGCAGCTCGCGGAAGGCCACCGGCGCCAGCGCGCGGTCACCGGCCTCGCTCAGGTGAATGCCGTTGACGGTCAGTGAATCCGCGGCCTCGGCGTAAAGCCGGAGTGTCGGTTGCAACAAGTCCACGAACGGCACCTCCTTCTCCTGCGCGACCTGCGCGATGGCTCGGGTGTAAAGCGCCAGCAGGCGATTGCGCTCGGTCGGGTCCGGGAAGTTCGGATCGCGATGCCGCTCGGCGGCGATGGGCGAGAAAAGCACGATCCGGGGCGCGGTGTGTCCGTTGTATTTTTGGCCCCGGAGGTGGTCCACATACCGGCGCAGTTCCCCCGTGAACCCGTCCAGTCCGGCCTCCCCGCGGAAGGACTCATTGAAGCCGAAAAATACCCAGACCACGTCGGCCTGCACCCGGGCGAGCCATTCGTCGGGCGAGCCGAAGTCCTCCACCCGCAGCCGCGTGTCCACCTCGTCTCCGGCGTAGCCGAGGTTGCGGAAGACCAGCTCGTGTTCGGGGAACTGGCGATGGAACAGCGCTTCCAGCCAGCCGAAATGCTGCATGCGCTCGGCCAGGGCGTTGCCAACCAGGGCAATGTGGTCGTGCGGTCGAGGCGCGAAGCGCGCGGCCGCCGCCTGGCCGCCAAGCTGGATGCCAAAGCAAAGCGCCCAGGCAAAGGCCATGGCTGAAACAAGAAAGTGCAGACGCATGAGCGGCAACCTAGCCAAGGTCCGCTCAGGAAAACATCAAGAACTGAAATCAAGCACCCGGAGAGCCGCGACCACGCACCGAACCATCGCTCCCCTTGAGCCGTCCCGGTTGCCACTCGGAAACCGGGCACCGCGGGGGGAACCACCAAGGCACCAAGGCGCAAAGAAGAAAAAACTTCGTGCCTTGGTGTCTTGGTGGTGACTTCCACAACCCGCGTCGGCCTGCACCTGCTGCAGTTCCTGACCCACCGGCTACCGGGTAGGTCCACGGGCAAGAAGCCACCCTGGACCACCCCCGATGTTGCCGCAGTGAAACCGGATACCGTGGGGGAACCACCAAGGCACCAAGGCACAAAGAAGGAAAAACTTCGTGTCTTGGTGTCTTGGTGGTGACTTCCACAACCTGCCACGACCGGAGGCAGAGCGGCTTCAGGGCTTCGCCGTAGCCGGCAACCCGGGCACGGGAGGAAAATACCCGGCGTAGGCTTCGCGCAGGGCGCGACGGTATCGGGCCACCGCCGCCAGAAAGTCCTCGCGTGTGGCAAAGCCGCATCGCACCGCCACGCGGTACTGGGGAGCGGGGTCATCGGGCAGCTCCGCTTCGCCCTCGTAGCTCCAGCGGCGTAAGATGCCCTCGATGCGGCGCAGCCGCCGGTAGTTGTCGAGCAGGGCCGTGGCCTTGTCCTCCGGCAGCGCGCGCTCGGCGCGGGCGCGTTCGAGCGCCGCCAGGGTGTTGGGCTCCCACCAGCCATGCTCGAGGCACAGGGCCTGGGCCAGAAACTCCGCGTCCATCAACCCGCCGGCTCCGGTTTTGATAGCGAGCGCATCCTTGCCCGCCGGCGTACGCTCCTTCTCGATCCGGGCGCGCATCTGCGCGACGCGGGTCTTCCAATCCGGCGTCCAGGCCGCCACCGGCACCGCGGGCTGGCGGAAATCGGTGAAGCGCCGGGCCATTTCCAGAAACCGCGCGCCCAGTTCGGCGTGGCCAGCGACGGGCCGGGCGCGGGTCAACGCCTGAATTTCCCAGAGTTGCGCGCGGTGGCGGTAATACTCGGTGTGGGCGCGCAGCGCGTTGACCAGCAGCCCCTTTTCGCCATCGGGTCGCAGGCGGGCGTCCAGTTTGAAGGCGACCCCGTGCTCGGTGGGGCTGCTGATGAGGTCCAGGAGCGTCACGGCCACGCGTTGCAGGGCGGGCAGGTTGCGGACGGCGTCGTCCGCCACGAACACGACATCCAGGTCTGAGCCATAGGTCAATTCGGCACCGCCCAGCTTGCCCAGGCCGATGATGCACAGCGGGCAGGTCTTGAAGCGGTGACGCCGCAGGGCCACCTCGAGGGCGTACTGGAGACACGCCTCGGCCAGGGCGGACAGCTCCCGCAGGTGCTGCTCGAAATCCGCCAGGCCCAGGATGTCCCGCAGCCCCACGCGCAGGAACTCGGCCTGATGATAGCGCCGAATCCACAGCCGCTGGTCGGCGTCCGCCGCGCCCCGCCGCAATTCGGCCAGCGTGCGGGCAGTGGTCTTGAACTCGCGCAGGCGGCCGCTCTGCTCGAGGTCGTCCAGCAGGTCCGGCGTGCGGATGGCCGTGGCGGCGAGAAACTCGGAGCGGTCAAAGAGCAGCAGCAGCAACTCGAACAGCGAGGGCTGCGCCATCCAGGTCTCGAACAACAACGCGCGCGCGCCGTACACGCTCACGAAGTGGTCCAGCCGCGCCAGCACCCGGTCCGGGTCCGAAAGCCACCGGGCGCGCGGGTCGCCGTCGGGCCCGGCGGCGGCGCGGCGTGGCTCGAGCGTGTCGGTGCGGGGGCACAAGGCGAGCAAGCGCGCCAGCAGGCGCCGCCCGGCGCGCTCGGTGCGCGCGGGCACATGGCCGAAACCCGGGCCGTGCACGAAGGTGCGGGCCAGGCGCAGGGCCTGCTCGGGGTCGCGGAAGGCGTGCCGGGCGAGCAGTTCCTTCCACGCGGCCTCCTGCGTGGTCAGGTCGGGCAATGCGAGTTCAGCGGCGTCGGTCCCATCCCGGGTTTCCGCCGCGAAGACCCGCTCGTAGAGCGCGCGCACGGCGTGGCGGTGACGGTTCAGCGCCGCCTCGAAGTCTTCGAGCCCGGCGCAGCCCATCAGGCGCGCCAGTCGCTCGCGGGCCGGACGCTCGGCGGGCAACACGTGCGTCTGCAAGTGGCTTTCCATTTGCAGGCGGTGTTCCACGTCGCGCAGGAACTCGTAGGCGCCGGCCAGCGTCGCGGCTTCTTCGCGGGAGAGCAGGTGGTACTCGGCCAGCTTGCGCAGCGCGGGCAGCGTGCCGGCCAGGGCGATGAACGGCTGGCGCCCGGCGTGGAGAAGCTGGCGGGTCTGGACGATGAATTCGATGTCGCGAATGCCGCCGGGGCTGAGCTTGACATTGCGGTCGCGCTCGCCGGCCCGGACCACCTCGGTTTCCAGGCGCCGCTTCATGGCGGCGATTTCCTCGAGCGCCTCCGGCCCGAGCAGGCGCGGGAACCGGAACGGCCCGATCATCTCGATGAACTCGTGCGCCAGCCCGGCGTCGCCCGCCACGCCGCGGGCCTTGATGAGCATGAGCCGCTCCCAGGTCTGGCCGTACTGGGCGTAGTAGTTTTCGTAGCTCTCGAGCGAGCGGGCCAGCGGACCGGCCTTGCCCTCCGGCCGCAGGCGCAGGTCAATGCGGTACAACGCGCCCTCGGACGTGGCGCGGCTGACCTCGGCAATGAACGCCTCGCCCAGGCGGCGGAAGAACTCGTGGTTGGCCGGCCCTTTGCCGGTCGGCTGGGCGCCGCGGGGCGGGGTTTTGAACGTGAACCCTTCGTCGCTGTACACGAAGAGCACGTCCACGTCGGAGCTGTAATTGAGTTCCTGCCCGCCCAGTTTGCCCAGGCCCAGCACGCAGCCCCGGGTGGGCGCCCAGCGGCCGGCGGGGGTCCACTCGTGCGGCGTACCCAGGCGCGCGGTCCATTGTTGCCAGCACACCCGCCAGACCGCGGACAGGCACACATCGGCCAGGTCGGACAGTTCGCGCGTGATGACCTCGACGCGTCCCAGCCGCGCCAGGTCGCGCGTGGCGATGCGCAGCAACTCGCGTCGCTGGAAGCGGCGCAGCTCGGCCAGGGCCTCCTCGTAACGTTGCGCCGCCAGCGCGGGCGCCAGCCAGGCCTCGACCTCGCGCCGCAGCCCGGCCTCCGTGCGCGGGTGTCGCAGCCCGTCCGCGTCCAGCAGCCGGGGGACCCAGTCCGGGTGCCGGACCAGCCATTCGCCCAGCACTTGCGAGCCGCTCAAGAGCGCCACCAGCCCGCGCGCCGCCTCGGGCGAGGCTGCTTCCAGGGCGGCGGCCGCGTCGGTCGCGCTCAACCGGGTCAGAAACTGCCGGGCGCGGTGCGGGTCCGCGCCGGCCGCCAAAGCTTCCCGCCAAACCGGGGATTGCACGCGCCCAGTATGGCGGGGCCGGGGTGGGATAAAAGGCGGAAAGGTCCCCGCCCGTTGCGCCCGCCGCTGGCCCTCCTGGCCGAGATTGGCCGGCCGGTGACCACCCGCCGCCAAAGCCGGGGCGTCAAGCCCGCTCACCACCAGGAGTGCTCGCACCGGCCTCTCTGCGGCGGGCGGGCAGCCCGTCGCGAAGGGCCGGCGGCCCGTTCGATCCCGTGACAAGCCGCATCCTTCCGGGCCAAGAATCCATTGAGGGCGCGGCCCCGGCTGGCAAGCTACCCCCCATGAAAACGGTCGGACAATTCTTTGTCTTTGGACATCCGACTTTGTCCCAATAGAACTGTTAGGCCACTTCGCACGCGCTATGAAATCAAAGACCATCAGCATTGCAGCGGGAGTTCTTTTCGTTGTCTCGCAGGTGTTCTTGTTCCTTGGCTTGGACAGCGAGCAGCGACCCACGACGATTCCGTTCTGCACGGCTGCGATGATTTGTTTCGCGGTCAGCGTAGCTGTCTGGATTTTCGGGCTGCGCGTCGCAGCCCGAGAGAGGCGGCAGAGGGATTTGAGTTTGTGACGACACCGTGGCCTAACCAGTCGCTGCAGCGAACCCGGCATGACGCCAGGGTTTGCAATCATTGCGTCCCGTGCGCCGGGTCGCTGAGCTTGGGTCGTTAAACCGCATCAGCGCCTGGGCGTCTAGCACCGGCGTAGCCTCCTCGAAAGG
>CAYXPA010000037.1:0-35379 GCA_964466945.1 uncultured Verrucomicrobiota bacterium
GCCGGCGTGGTGGACCCGAAGAAGGTCACCCGCACCGCGCTGCAAAACGCGGCCTCGATCGCCGGGCTTCTGCTCACCACCGAGTGCCTCATCACCGAGGTGCCCGAGAAGGAGAAGAAGCCGGCCGGCGGCGGCGGCCACGGCGGCATGGGCGGCGACATGGACTACTAAGCCGCCAATCGGAGGAACTGCGAAACATCGAAGGGCCGGCCCGTGCCGGCCCTTTTTTTGTGCCCGAAAGCCGCCCACCCGCGGCCGTTCAGGCGTGGGCCGGCACCCCGGCGGACGTGGGTTCGCTGGCCGGGCTGGTGTGACGGGCATGGGCGCTGTGAATCAGGTACAACACGGCCATGCGCACGGCCAGGCCGTTGGTCACCTGCTCGAGGATGACCGAGCGCTCGCCATCCGCCACGTCACTGTCCACCTCCACCCCGCGGTTGATGGGGCCCGGGTGCATGATCAACGCCCCGGGACGCAGCTCGGCCAGCCGCGCGCGGGTGATGCCGAAGAGGCTCGTGTACTCGCCCAGCCCGGGGAAGGCGCTGCGGCGCTGGCGCTCGTGCTGGATGCGCAGGAGATTGATGACGTCCGCCTCCCGGAGGGCCTCCTCGAGGCGGTAAACCACCCGGCAGCCCAGCGCCTCGAACGCCCGCGGCACCAGCGTGGGCGGGCCGCACAACGTCACCTGCGCGCCCAGCTTTTGCAGGCCCCAGATGTTCGACCGCGCCACGCGGCTGTACAAGATGTCGCCCAGGATCGTGACCTTCAGCCCGGCAATCCGGCCGAACTTTTCCCGCATGGTGAACAGGTCCAGCAGCCCCTGCGTGGGGTGCTCGTGCGCGCCGTCGCCGGCGTTGACCACATGCGCCCCGAGCACCCGCGCCAGGAAGTGCGGCGCGCCCGCGGCGCTGTGCCGGATGATGATGGTGTCCACCCGGAGCGCCTCCAGGTTGCGGGCGGTGTCCTTGAGCGTCTCGCCCTTGCGCAGCGAGGAGGCCTCGGCGGTGAAGTTGATCACGTCCGCGCTCAGGCGTTGGGCGGCCAGCTCGAAACTGATGCGGGTGCGGGTGGACGGCTCGACGAACAGGTTGACCACCGTCTTGCCCCGCAGCGTGGGCAGTTTCTTGATCGTGCGTTTGCCGACCGCCTTGAACTCTCGCGCCGTGTCCAGCACGGTCAGGATTTCCTCCGCGCTGAGCGATTGGAGATCCAACAGGTCTTTGCGATGCCAGGTCATGGCGCGACAGGCCCTCAAGCGCTCCGGTAAAGCAGCACCCGGCAGACGCCGTCGGCGGGGTTCACCTCCACCTCCACGCGGTCCTGCGGCGCGGTGCGCACGGTCTTGCCCACGAAGTCCGGCCGGATGGGCAGTTCGCGGTGCGGACGTTCCACCAGCACTGCCAGTCGCACGGCGCGCGGCCGGCCCAGGTCGTGCAGCGCGTCCAGCGCCGCGCGCACCGTGCGGCCGGTGAACAGCACGTCGTCCACCAGCACCACCACCTTCCCGGCAATGTCCTCCGGCACCGTGGTCGGATGCACCGGCGGCGCCAGGCGACGGTCCAGATCGTCCCGGTGCATGGCAATGTCCAACTGCCCCACCGTGACGCGTCCCGGCCAGTGCCGGGTCAACCGCGCCGCCAGAAGCTGCGCCACCTGGACGCCCCCGGTCTGGATGCCCACCAGCACCAATTCTTCGGCGTCGGCGTGCGCCCGGGCAATCGCGCGCGCCAGGCGGTCCAGGGCGCGTAGCGCCGCGCTCGGCGCGAGCAAGACGGCCGCGGGCTTGGCGTGCGGGGAGGCATCCACGGCGACCGACGCCGGGGGAACTGTAGCGGGCGGTCGCGAAGCGGCAGGCATCAGGCGTTGGCGCCGGGGGCGTCGTTGCGGCGTTCGCGCTGGCTCCTGCGCCAGCGCAGCCAATCGGCCCGATATTTCACAATCCAGTCCGCCAGGGCGCGCTCGAAGCCGATGTCGTGGCCGGCCTTTTCCGACTCGAGCCACTTGTGCTTCAAAATCTCCTCCCGCTCGGCCAGGAACTCCTGATACAGCGACGTGCGCGCCAGCAAATCCTCGGGTTCGCTCACAGACACACAACAGGTTTGAAACACGGCGATAATCTAGCCCCGCCGACCCCGCTGGCAATGTCTTTTCCGCCGCCCGGGCGGCGGCGCCCGGGCCACGGCGGCCGAGGCTTCTGGGTTAGCGGCCCGGCTTTTCCAGCCACCCGGCACGGATTTGCTCCGGGGTCTTGCCCTGCGCGCGCAGGGCGCGCAGGCTCAGCGCGTCGTGCCGCTTGGCCAGCCGGCGGCCCGCCGCATCGGTCACCAGCGGCACATGGTAAAACGCCGGCGGCTTCCACCCCAGCGCCCGGTACAACAACCACTGCCGCGCCGTGGACACCAGCAGGTCCGCGCCCCGCACCACCTCGGTGATGCCCATCGCCGCGTCGTCCACCACGCACGCCAGTTGGTACGCCGGCACACCGTCCGGCCGCCACACCACGAAGTCCCCGAAATCGCGCCCGGCCACAAACCGCTGCGGGCCGAACCCGCCGTCCACAAACTCGATCACCTCCCCGTCCGGCACGCGGAACCGCCAGCACGGCGGGCGCCCGGCCGCCCGCGGCACGAGCTCCGCTTCCGAGGGACCGGGCCGGCAGGTGCCCGGGTACACCGGCTCGTCGTCCGCGCCCTGCGGGGCCGACACCGCGGCGCGGATGTCCCGGCGCGAGCACGTGCACGGATAGACGTGCCCCCCGGCCTGCAACCGCTCCAGCGCCGCGCGGTACAACGGCGTGCGCCGGCTTTGCTCGTACGGCGCATGCGGCCCGCCGCGGTCCGGTCCCTCTTGCCAGTCCAGCCCGAACCAGCGCAGGTCCTCGAGCATCGCCGCCACAAATTCCGGTCGGCACCGGTCCGGGTCCAAATCCTCGTTGCGCAGCACCAGCACGCCCCCGGCCGCCCGCGCCCGCGCCTGCGCCAGCCAAAAAGTCCGGGCGTGGCCCAAATGCAAATACCCCGTGGGCGAAGGCGCCAGGCGGCCGCGGTAGCCGGAAGCGGCGTGAAACGAAGACCCCTCGACGGCCTCGCGCATGGGAACTGGGCTCAAGCCGGCCAGGCGGCGGCCGCGCGGCGGGCCAGCTCGGTCAACCACTGCGCCGCCTCGCGCCGGGCGCGGGCGGGCGTGGTCAAATCCGGCGTCAGGGCATGCACTGCGGCGAACCACCGCTCCGCGCGCGCGCGGTCGGACACCACCCCGGCCAGGGCCAGACAGGGCCGCCGCTTTTGCCGGCACAAGCGCGCCACGCCGCCCACGCCCTTGCCCATCGCGAGCGTGGTTTCATCCAGCGCCCCCTCGCCGGTGATGACCCAGTCCGCCCGGGCCACGCGCTCGCCCAGCCCGCTGAGCCGGGCAAACAGATCGAAGCCCGGCACCAGCCGCGCCCCGGCGAAGACCATCAATCCGTAGCCCAGACCGCCCGCGGCGCCCGCGCCCGGCAGCCCGGCCGGTGAAGCGTGTCGCCCCGCCCGGCCCAGCACGCGCGCCAGCCGCCGCAGACACCGCTCGGCCGGGGCGAGGTCCTCCGGGCGCAGCCCTTTTTGCGGGCCGTAGATGCGGGTGCAGCCGCGCGGACCCAGCAGGCGGTTGCGCACGTCCACGGCCACGAGCAACTCGCCCCACGCGGGCCGTTGCCGCGGCGGCCGCACGCGCGCCAGTTCCGCCAGCTCCGTCCACCGGGTCAACGCGCGTCCGTCGCGGGCGAAAAACTGCCAGCCCAACGCGCGTGCCAGGCCGAAGCCCGCGTCGTTGGTCGCGCTGCCGCCCAGGCCCACCAAGGTGCGTCGCGGCCGGCGCCGGGCCACGGCTCGCAACACGGCGCCCAGGCCGAAGGTGTCCAGGTCGAACGGATGAAATTTCCCCGGGGGCAACCGGGCCAGGCCGATGACGCGCGCCGATTCGACGATGGCCAGCCGCCGGCGCGGCTCCCACCACCAGCGCGCGCGCCGCGGACGATGCGCCGCGTCCACCGTGGCGACTTCGCACGGCTCGGCGCCCAGGAGTTGGCCGAGCAATTCGCCGAAGCCGTCGCCGCCGTCGCTGATGGGCAGCAGGTCCAGCGTGTCGGCCGGTCGGCGGGCGCGCCAGCCGCGGGCGATGGCCCGGGCGGCGGCGGTGGCGCTGAGCGTGCCCTTGAACTTGTCCGGGCAGATCAGCACGCGCCGCGGGCGGTCGGCGGCCGCCGCGCGGGCCGCGCGCCCGGCGGGGCGGTTTGGCGGACGCGCTGCGGGCGGGCGGCTCACCGGGTCCAGTTCGGTTGCTCGGGCAGGCAGGCGTTGAATTCGCGCAGCAACGCCTCCTGGTATTCGCCGGCGAACCGGAGGGTGCGGAAGCGCTCGAGGCCCTCGTCGTAGAAGCGTTGCCAGGACTCCTCCTCCCGGCCCGGCAGGATGGGGAAGAACAGCGCGTGGTTGGCCACGGCCGCTTTGTAGTCGCCGGGCGCATCGCCGATCATCAACACGTGTCCGGGGGCGTACTTGCCGCCGGCGGCCAGGCGGAGGTGATCGGACTTCGAGCCCAGTTCCTGCCCGGCGATGAGCCGCACGTAGGGGCGAATGCCGTGTTCCTCCCACTCGCGCTCGAGGGCGGGGGTGGGGGTTTGCGAGACCACCATCGCGTCGGTGAACCCGGTCAGGAGGTCCAGGCTCTCGCGGACCAGCGGGAAGGGCGGCACGCCGAAGACCATGTCCTCGATGGCGGCATTGACGGCGCGGGACCATTCGAGCACGGGGGCCAGCTCGGCGGCGCCGTTGCGGAGGGCGACTTCGAGGGTGCTGTTGGTCAGGCGGGGCTCGTGGGCGATCCAGGCGTCGAGGGCGTCGGTGCCGGGCACCCGCACGCCGCGCGCCTGCACCACCGGGCGCCCGGCCAGGAGGTTCAGGGCGTTGGACAGCGCGGGAAAGCGGTTGATGCCCCGGGTCTTCGAGTACAGGTTCACGAACTCCCACACCTCGCGGGCGTAGCGGCTGACGGCCTGGAGACGGAAGTGTTTGATGAACTGCGGGGTGAAACACTCCTTGTGCTTGATCTCCATCGTGTCGAACACGCACCCGTCGGAGTCAATGCCCACGAAGAACTCGTGCTCCGGCTGAAAGGCCGTCAAAGGGTCGGATGGCTCGCTCATAACTGATGTCGGCGGCGGCTACGTTGCGGGGGAAGCCGCGGGCAAGTCAATGGCGCGGGCATCGAGTCGGGAGCGTGCGCGCCGCGCGCGGTCGGGTGCGCTTGCAAGCGCCCCACACTGTGGCCCTCGAGTTTCCCCGCGCGGACCGCCGCTGCCGCCGCGTGGGCCGGACGCCTGGCCGTCCCGCATCCGCCAACCCGGCCCGCCGGCCGCGGGCTTACGCGGTCGGGGAGTGCCCGGCCGCGTTCAGGCCAGTTCCCAGCCCTTGCGGTAGCTGCCTTTGAGGTAGGCATCCGCCTCGGGGCAGTTCGGCGACTTCATGGCGGCGGCGTCCCACTCCATCTTTTTGCCCACGCGCAAGGCCACCAGGCCCAGGAGCCCCACCTCGGTCAGGGCCGCGCCGTACTCGAAGTTCGCGCTGGCCGGCGGCCCGCCCTTGCAGGCGTCCAGCCAGTCGCGGTGATGGCCCTTGGAGCGGGGCAGGGTCTTGGGCGGGCGTTGGAAGTCGTCCATGCGCGATCCGGGCAACAGGCGGGGGTCGCCGGCCCAGCCCGGGCAGGTGATCATGCCCTTGTCGCCGATGAACAACGTGCCGTTGCCGCCGGCACCCAACTGGTCTTCGGGCTCCAGGCCGGCCGGGCGCGGCGGGCGCATGCCGCCGTCGTACCAGGTGAACTTGACCGGCGGCATCGTGCCGCGGGCGGGGAACTCGTAGTAGTAGATGCCGCCGGGCGGGGCCATTTCCGCGTCCACGCCGCCGGCGCCGTAGGCCTCGATGCTCGAGGGCGCCTTCAGGTCCAGGACCCAGCAGGGGGCGTCGAAGTTGTGGCAGAAGAAATCGCCGATGGGGGCGGTGCCGAAGGCCCAGTAATCCCGCCAGGTGACCGGGGTGTAGGCGGAGCTGTAAGGCCGGGGCTCGCGCGGGCCCAGCCAGAGGTCCCAGTTCACGCCCGGGGGCACGGGCTCGGCGGGCGGGCGGCCGGCGTAGAAGCGCTTGTTCCAGCGGCTGGCGCTGGTCCAGGCGTGCACTTCGCGCACCGCCCCGATGACGCCGGCGTGAATCCATTCCCAGGTCTGGCGGATGCCCTCGCCGGAGTGGCCCTGGTTGCCCATCTGCGTGGCCACGCCGGTCTCGCGGGCCACCCGGGCCATCAGCCGCGCCTCCCAGACATTGTGCGTGAGCGGCTTTTCGCAATAGACGTGCTTGCCCGCTCGCATGGCCAGCACGCTCACGTAAGCGTGCAGGTGGTCCGGCGTGGCGCACAGGATGGCGTCAATGGCCTTTTCCTTCTCGAGCATTTCCCGGAAGTCCTCGTAAGCGGCCACCTTGAAGTTCGGGGTTTTCTGGCCGTAATGCTTTTCCGCCTCGGTCTTCACGGGCAACCGGCCGGCCACGCCCCGGAAGTAAAAGGCCTCGAGGTCCTCGTGCTCGATGGGGTCGGCGACGGCGATGACCTGGGCGTCGGCGTGCTTGAACAGCTCGCGCATGTTGGTGCGGCCCTGGCCGCCCGCGCCCACGATGGCGATGTTCACCTTTTCGCTGGGCGGCACGAACCGGGGCCCGCCCAGCACGTGGCGCGGCAATACGGTAAGCGCCGCGCCGGCCGCGGCGGTGGCGCGCAGGAACTGACGGCGGTTGAGCGAGGGCGAAGTCGTCTTCATGGCGGAGGATGAAATTGGTCGCATTTTCACAAGTGAAAGTTGCCGCATTCTGCGGCGCGGCCGTGGCGGACTCAACCGAAATTCCACGACACGGCGCGGCACCGTAGCGCGGCCCGGGCCGCGGCCGTTGCCCCCGGGCCCGCTCAGCCGGCGCGCGCGGCTTCCTTGGCCCAGGTGTCCTTGAGCGTGATGGTGCGGTTGAACACCAGCCGGTCCGGCCGCGAGTCCGGGTCGAGCGTGAAGTAGCCCAGACGCTCGAACTGGTAGCGCGCCTCCGAGCGGGCCCCGGCCAGGGCGGGCTCGAGCCGGGCGCGCACCACCTCGAGCGAGCGGGGGTTGAGGAATTGCTTGAAATCGCCCGCGGCGTCCGGCTCGGGCACGGTGAAAAGCCGGTCGTACAGCCGCACCTCGGCCTCGAGGGCGTGCCGCGCGCTGACCCAGTGGATGGTGCCCTTGACCTTGCGCTGCGCCTGCGGGCCGCCGGGCCGGCTGTCCAGGTCGGCCGTGCAATGCAGCTCGACCACCGCGCCGGTGGCGTCCTTCACCACGTGGTCGCAGCGGATGATGCACGCGTACTTGAGGCGCACCTCGCCGCCGGGCCGGAGGCGGAAATACTTCGGCGGCGGGTCTTCCATGAAGTCGTCGCGTTCGATCCAGAGCTCGCGGCTCAGGGGCACGCGGCGGGTGCCGGCGGCGGGGTCCTCCGGGTTGTTGACGGCCTCGACCTCCTCGACGTGGTCCGGCGGCAGGTTGGTGAGGATGACCTTCAGCGGACGCAACACGGCCAGCCGGCGGAGCGCCACGGCGTTAAGGTCGTCGCGCACGGCCTTTTCCAGCACGGCCACGTCGGTGAGGGCGTTGTACTTGGTGATGCCGATGTGGTAGGCGAAGGCGCGCAGGGCCTCGGGGCGCACGCCGCGCCGGCGCAGGCCGGAGAGGGTGGGCAGGCGGGGGTCGTCCCAGCCGCGGACGTGGCCTTCGCTGACCAGTTGCATGAGTTTGCGCTTGCTCAGGACGGTGTAGCCGAGGTTGAGCCGGGCAAACTCGTACTGGCGCGGGCGCGGGCGCGGCAGGTCGAGGTGCTCCAGAATCCAATCGTAGAGCGGCCGGTGAACCTCGAATTCGAGCGTGCAAATCGAGTGGGTGATGCCCTCGAGGTAGTCGCTCAGGCAGTGGGCGAAATCGTACATCGGGTAGATGCACCAGGCGTTGCCGGTGTGGTGGTGCTCGGCGTGGCGGATGCGGTACAGCACGGGGTCGCGCAGCCAGACGTTGGGCGAGGCCATGTCAATCTTGGCGCGCAGGGTGCGGCTGCCGTCCGGGAACTCGCCCTGCTTCATCCGCGCGAACAGGTCGAGGTTCTCCGTCACCGAGCGGTCGCGCCAGGGCGAAGGGCGCCCCGGCCGGTCCGGCGCCCCGCGGTAGGCATCGGTCTCCTCGGGAGACAGGTCGCACACGTAGGCCAGGCCCTTGCGGATCAGGACGCAGGCGTACTCGTAGAGCTGGGCGAAGTAATCCGAGGCGTAAAAGGGCTCGAGCGCGCCCACCGCCGCCCCGCCCGCTTCCGCGGGCAGCACGGGCGGGAGGTAGAAGTCCGGTTGGCCGTCGCTGAGGCGGCGTTCGGGCGTTTGGCCGCGGGGTTTGAGGCCCAGGCAGTGGTCGGCCCAGCCGGCGATGAGCCAGCGCACGTCCGCGATGATGGACTCGACGTACTCGACCTCCTCCTTGGTTGGGTTGGTGTCGTCCATCCGCAGGTTGCAGATGCCGCCAAACTCGCGCGCGATGCCGAAATTCAGGCAGATGCTCTTGGCGTGGCCGATGTGCAGGTAGCCGTTGGGCTCGGGCGGAAACCGGGTGTGAATGCGCGCGTAACGGCCGGCCGCGAGGTCGGCGGCGACGATGTCGCGGATGAAATCCCGGGGTGCCGGCGCGGGGGCGGGCGCGGTCGAATGCGTCATGGCCCTCGTTGTACCGGATGCCCGGCAAAGCTCAAGGACCGCGCGGAAGCCGGGGCCGGCGGGGCGCATCGAAATGGTGGCGGAGCCGACGCGGGGCGGGGTGCCTTCGCCGATCGCCCGTGCCAAGCGATCGCGTTTGGAGCGCGCGATGCGGGAGGTAGGGCGCCGCTGCGCCGGCGCCGCTTTTCGGCCGGGACGCAGCCCGGCCCTACCGACAGCGCCGGCCAGCCGGCCTGCCTGCGCCAAGCGCTGCGCGGCAGGTCGGCGCACTCCCGACGCTTCGCGTGCATTTGGCGCTTGAGCTACGCGCCAGCGCATGGAGTGCGGCAGCTCGCTGCCGCTTTTGTGCCTCGGTTGGCCCGGTCGGGTTTGCTGCGCCAACCGAACCGAGCCGACGCGTTCCGGTTCAGCGCGTGACCGTTCGCCGGAACATGTAGTCGTCGGGCGTCATGGCCACCAGTTCGTAGCCTTCCCGGCCCAGGGCGTTCGCTGCCAGGTTCATGTAGAACGCGCGTTCGTCGGCCCGATCGGGTTTGCGGATGCCCACCAGTTGGCGGCCGAGTACCTCGACGTTGCCGCTGGGATAGATCACGTGCGTGTTTTGCGGCCCGTCCCAGCGGAGTGTCGCGTACTCGTATTTGGGAGATGCGGTAGCCGGCGGTGAGTCGGTAGCCACGACCCACGCACACAGGGCGGCGGCGAGGGCCGCCAGCGGAAGCAAGGAGGCGGGTTTCATTGTGGAGCGAGGATTTGCAGTCCTTCGGGTTTCTGGTTGAGGTCGAAGTATAGCCGTTGAGGAATCCGGTCCTGCTGACCGAACATGAAAGCCTGTGCGCCGTTCAGGAATTTCCTCGTCTGGACGTACTGGCCGGGTTTGACCGGGTAGGCCTTGAACACGGTGTAGCCATCCCCCGAACCATGGAACGTGCCGTCGGCATCGCCCCAGATGGTGACTGTGAGTGGCGAGGTGCCCATGTATTCGCCGTCCACCTCGATCCGAGAGCCGGGGTCGCTGGTTTCAATCTGGACTTCGTAAGGCACCGGCCCGCCGCCCGGGCGGTGGCGGGCTTCCGAGGAACTGGCGCAACCGCCCACCAGCAGAGTTGCGGCGGGGATCAAGACAGAGAAGCACAAGGAACTCTTCATGGCTGTTGGCAGAGAGACTACCTGCCATCGGTTTGGTGGCAAACCCATTCGGGTCATTCACCAACGGTCAGCCACCCTGGCATCTTCAGCCAAGCCAGCGTCGCATTTCCGCCCGCGACACCTTCCCCCGGGAGGTCGCGGGCAGTGCGGCCACGAACCGCCACACTCGCGGCACCTGCCAGGCCGGCAGTTGCGCCGCCAGGTACGCCCGCAGTTCCGCCTCGCTCACCGGCGCCCGCGGCACGACCACCACAGCGATGTCTTCACCCCGGTCCGGCTCGGGGGCCGGCACGCCCAACACCACGCATTCCCGCACCCCGGGGTGCGCCAGAAGCGCCTCTTCGATGACCTCCGGCGGGACCTTCCGGCCGGCCACGTTGATGACGTCGCTGGCCCGTCCGCGCAGGTACAACCGCCCCTCGCGCCACGTCGCCAGGTCGGCGGTGTGGAAGCGGCCCTCGGCCAGCGCCGGGTTCGGCGCCGGCCAGTAGGTTAGTCCCACCGCGGGGCTGCGCACCACCAGGCAGCCGTCCTCCGCCACGCTCAGGTCCACCCCGCGCACGGCCGTGCCCGCCAGCGCGGGGTCCGTGCGCGGCGTTTCGGTCGCGTCGTAGGCGATGCCACCGCATTCGCTGGCGCCGTAAAAGTTGTGCAGCTTCAGTCCGTGCCGGGCGAAGACCGCCGTTTCCAACGGCAGCGGGAGCGGCGCGCCCGCGGAGAACGCGAGCCGGGTGTGGGGCGGAATGGCGTCGGCCTCGTGCCAGGCGCGCCAGAGCGCGGGCACGCCGGGCAGGGTGAGGGCCGGCGCGAGCGCGGCGGCGCGGCGCACGGCCTCGGGCAGGGCCGCGCCGGGGAGGATCAACGGGATGCCGTGCAGGAGCAGCGGCGTGACGAGGTTGGAAAAGCCGTAGGAGTGGGCCAGGGAAATGGCGCCGAGGTTGGGCCACTCGGGGCGCAGGCCCATGGTGGAGACCAGTTGGTCGGCATCGGCCGCGAGTTGGGCGGCGGTGAAGGCGATGCACCGCGCGGGGCCGGTGGTGGCCGAGGTGATTTTCAGGTGCGCCGTCCCCCGCGGCGGCGGTGTCACGGCGGGCGGCGCCTGGTCCGGCTCAAGCGGACAAACCACCGCGCCCGCGCGCCAGGCCCGGAGCACGGCGAGGATGAAGTCGCCCGTCTGTCCGCGGGGATGCACCAGGGCGCCGGGCGCGGGGGCGCTGCCCTGCTCGGCGGCGCGGGCCAGTTGGGCAAAGGTCCAGTGCCGGCCCGCCGCGAGATCGAACAGCGCGGTTTCCGCGGCGTGCGCGCGCGCGATTTCGAGCCAGCGTTCGTAGAGCATTGTCTTGCCGGGAGGCCGCTTCTAGCCTTGCGGACAAACCGTGCCGCCCGCGCCCGCGAGTGTACCGCTGCCGCGCTTCGAGTTCGAGCGCGACACGTTTGCTTTTCCCAACGAGCTGGTGTGGGAATACGAGTTTGGCACTGACGGCACGATGCGCGCGCGGCGTCGCCAGCCGCCGCCCGTTTACGCGCACCGGTGTTTCGTGCTGGCGCGGGCGGTGCGGCAGTTTTTGTACCACGCGCGGTTTGCGCCCGAGGTCCCCCGGCCGGACGAGGCCGGGGACCGCGCGCGCGTGCGCCAGGTGATGCGGCGCAGCCCGTGCGTGCCGTGCGCGCCGGAAGCGCGGGTGGTGTTCCCCGGTTACGCCGGATTGCGGGAGTTGAGCCGGGTCCGCGAGGCGCTGTTGAAGGCGGAGTGCGGCGGCGCCTGGCGCTCGTATGTGTTGCGGAGCCACTGGCGGATGGTTTTCCCGATTTCCCGCCGGCACCAGGCGGCCACGGCGCAAGCACTGACGGCGCGGCTCCGGGCGGGCGGGGTTCCGGTGGTGCATCTGGTGTGTTTCCCGCGGCTGACCATCAACCACGGCCTGGTGCTCTTCGACCGCCGGGAGGCCGGGGCGCGGATCGAGTTTTTGGCCTACGACCCGAACCAACCCGAAGCACCGGCCGCGCTGTTTTACGACCCGGCCGCGCGGACTTTTTCGATGCCGGCCAACCGGTACTGGCCGGGCGGCGCGCTGAACGTGATCGAGATTTACCGCTCGCGGTGGTTTTGAGCGCCGGGCGGGCCGGGCGAACGGGGCCGCCAAAAGGCGCCGCCGAAAAAGACCAGCCCGCAGAGGTTGATGCCGGCGATGTAGCCCAGTTTGTAGCCGCGCCCGGTATTGCGCGCCGCGTAGATGGGCACGTCCCGGCCCAGGAGCAGAGCCGGCAGGGCCATCGGCATGCAGGCGCCGTGAGCCACGCCCCAGCCGAAGCCAAACTCCCGCTCCGCGGGGTAAAGCCGTGGTTCGGCCCAGGTGTACATCGCGCCCAGCAGCACCCCCAACCCCAGCAGGCGCAGACCGGTCCACGCGCCGCGCCGGAGCGCGCTCGCGGTCCGACGTCCGCTTCGAGGTTTTCCCGGGGACATGGCTTCAGTGCGGGACCGGCTCCGGCAGCGGCGCGTCGTGAGGATTGAACCGGTGTCGCGCCCGCCACCACCAGCGCAGCCAGCGCCACGCATCCGCCACGGGGTCAATCCGGCTGGGCCGCGGCGCCGGGACCACCGGCACCGGGACATACTCGATCCGCGCGCCCGCCGCGGCGACGGCCAGCAAGAGGTCGGACTCGAACTCGAAATGTTCGGCGCTCAGGTCCAGCCGCTCCCAGAGCGCCAGCTGCAGCAGCCGGAACCCGCATTGTGTGTCGGGCCAGTCCCGGCCGGCCAGTTCCGACAGGCGCCGGCTCATCCAGCGGTTGACCCAGCGGCGCACGGGCGGCATGGCCGGGGCGTGCGCCAGGCGGTTGCCCACCACCAAACCCGCCCCGGTCTGGCGCGCCCGTTCGATGAAGGCCGGAATCCACTCGGGCGGATGCTGCCCGTCGCCGTCTAGGGTGACGGCCCACGCGAATCCGTCCTCCCGCGCGGCCTCGAGGCCGGCGCGCAGGGCGGCGCCCTTGCCCCGTCTGGCCGGCAGACGCAGCACGCGCGCCCCGGCGGCGGCGGCGCGCGCGGCGGTGGCGTCGGTCGAGCCGTCGTCCACCACCCACACGGCGGCCACGTGCCGCCGCGCGCGGCGCGCCAGTTCGCCCACCGTGGCGGCTTCGTTCCAACACGGCATGACAGCGGCGCAGACTTCGCGCGGGTTCACGGCCGGGACGGTAGGCAGGGCCGCGCGCCGTCAAAAGGCAAAAAGCGTTGCCGGGCCGTCGGCGCGCCGATTAACTGGCGGCGGTGTCCACTGCCCGGCAACTGCCCACCTGGAGCGAGCTGAACGCCCGTGGCGGGGCGCAGGCCGAGTTGCACGCGCGGGCCGGCGCGCTGGCCCGGGAGCGGTTCGGCCGCGAGGTCTTCGTGCGCGGGGTGGTGGAGGTTTCCAACTTCTGTCGGGAGAATTGCGCCTACTGCGGAATGCGCCGGGACAACCGGGCATTGAGCCGGTTTCGCGCGGACCGGGTGCAGTTGGAGGAACTCCTGGTCGAGCACCGGCCCGCGGTGGTGACGGATGTCAACCTGCAGGCGGGCGAGGACCCGGTGGTGGTGCGCGAGGTGGTGTTGCCGTTGCTGGACACCTTGCGCCGCGCAACCTGTCTGGGCCTGAGCGTGGGGCTGGGCACGCTCGACACCGTCCTCTACCGCGAACTGCGCGCGGCCGGGGCGGCGGTTTACATCCTCAAGTTCGAGACCGCCGAGCCGGCGCTCTACCGGACGCTTGCGGCGCCCGGCACGCTCGCGGAACGCGTGGCCCACGTCCGGGCGCTGGCCGCGCACGGCTGGCGGGTCAGCTCCGGGTTTATTGCCGGGTTGCCCGGGCAAACCCCGGTCGGGCTCCTGCGCAATTTTGAGCTGGCCGCCGCCCTGCCCTTGTGCGGTTGCAGCGTCAGCCCCTTTGTGCCCGGCGAGGACACGCCGCTGGCGGAGGCGCCGGCCGGGGATGTGGAGCTGACGCTCAACTGCATCGCCGCCCTGCGCCTGATGCGCCCGGACTGGGTCATCCCGGCGGTCAGCGCCCTGAATCTCAACAACGGCGCCAACGGCGGGTCGGGCTATCGGCGCGGGCTGCGGGCCGGCGCCAATCTGGTCACGTTGAACCTCACGCCGCCGCGGTTGCGCGAGGATTACCTCATTTACACGCGCCGCCGCTGCATCGTTACCGAGCGGCTCCTGGAGGAGGCCCTCGGCGCCGAGGACCTCCGGCCTTCGCCCCGCGGGCTGGTGGATTTCCTCAACGGACCGCGCGCCACCCCGGCCGCGGCGACGCCCCCGGCGACCGCCCCTTGAAATGGCATGGGCAGTCGGATTCTCCTCGTCAGCGTCAACCGGTGCGACTTCCCCTACCCGGTTTTTCCGCTGGGGCTGGCGATGGTGGATACCGCGTTGCGCCGGGCCGGGCACGCCACGCGCTGGTACGATTGCGCGGCGCCGGCCGCGCCGCTGGCCGCAGTGCTGCGCGAGTTTCGCCCCGACTACGTCGGCCTCTCGCTGCGCAACATTGACGACGTGGTCTTCAAGCGGCGCCAGACCTACTACGGGGCGCTGCTCGCGTGGTGCCGCGAACTGCGCCAGCTCACCGACCGGCCGCTGATCCTGGGCGGGAGCGGTTTCTCGATCTTCCCGGAGACGCTCCTCACCCTGACCGGCGCGGACTACGGCATCGTGGGCGAAGGAGAGAGCGCACTGGTCCAACTGATCGCGGCGCTCGAGCAGGGCCAAACGCCCGCGGGCATTCCGGGACTGGTCTCCCGCCAGGACGGGCGGGTGGTGATCCAGCCCCGGACCGCGCAACCGCCCGGGGCGTGGGGCCAACCGGTGTCCTGGCCGGCCGACCTGGCGGCGCATTACCTGCGCGTCAGTTCGATGCTCAACGTGCAGACCCAGCGGGGCTGCCCCTTCGAGTGCTGTTACTGCACCTACCCCTGGCTCGAGGGCGCCCGTCAGCGCCGCCGCGAGCCCGAAGCGGTGGCGGAAGATTTCGCGGCCATCGCGCGCGCGGGCGGCCGCTACGCCTTCGTGGTGGACTCGGTCTTCAACTCGAGCCCCGCCCACGTGCAGGAGACCTGCGAAGCGCTCCTGCGCCGCGGGCTGAAGCTGGCGTGGGGCTGCTTTCTGCGGCCCCAGGGCCTGACCCGCGATCTGATGCGCCTGATGGCCCGCGCCGGACTGCGCCACATCGAATTCGGCACCGACAGCTTCTGCGACCGCGTGCTGGCCGCCTACGGCAAGCACTTCACCTTTGCCGACATTCTTCGGGCCGACGAGCTGGCCCGCGCCGAGCAGGTGGACTGTTGCCACTTCGTCATCGCCGGCGGCCCGGGTGAGACCGCCGCCACGCTGCGCGAGGGGTTCGCCAATTCCCGGCGCCTGACCCACGGCATCATCCTCGCCCTGCCCGGCATGCGGGTGTACCCGGGCACGCCGCTGCACGCGTTGGCCCGGCAGAGCGCGGAATGCCCGGCGGACGCGGACCTGCTCGAGCCGTGGTTTTACTTCAGCCCGGAGTTGACGCCGGCGGAGGTCAGCGCCGGCTTGCAGGCGTACGCCCGCGAGTCGCCGCGCTGGATTGTGAACGAACCCGGTCCGGAGTACGCCGCCCTGGCGGCCAAGCTGCGCGCCCGCGGCGTGGTGGGGCCGCTGTGGAGTTACCTGGCGCTGCTGCGGCGTGTGCTGCCCCAACCCGCCTGACCATGCTTCATCCCGCGCCCAGCCCCGCCGACGCGCCCCGGCGCGTGGTCGTCACCGGCGCGGGCCTCATCACCGCTCACGGCGCCGGCTGGCGTGCCAATGCGGACGCCTTTCGCGCCGGGCAACGGAGTTACCGGCCTGTGACGTTGTTCGACGTGTCGCGGCAACGCGCCCGCACGGCCGCCGAGGTGGACCTGCCCGCCGCGCTGCCGCCCACGCGCCTGAGCGCCCGCCGGGTGTCACGGCTGGACCGCGCCGCGCGGATGTTGCTGCTGGCCGCGCATGAGGCCTGGACACGCGCGGGCTGGGAACCCGGCGCGGAATTGCCGGTCGTGTTGGGCACCACCGGCGGCGGGATGGCCCTGGGCGAGGATTATTACCGGCAGGCCATCGGCCAACCGCCCTCGCGCCGTCATCAGCCCACCCGCGTGGTGCACTATCAGGCGCAACGACAAGGGTTGGACCTGCTCGAGGCCTTCGACCTGAGCGGACCGGTCACCGTGATCTCCAACGCCTGCGCCTCGGGCGCCAACGCCATCGGCCGGGCTTGGGAACTGGTCCGCGCCGGCCGCGCGGACCGGGCGTTGTGCGGAGGCTACGACGCGCTGGTGCACACGCTCTTCGCCGGGTTCGATTCGCTCCAGGCGCTTTCGACCACCCGGTGCCGGCCGTTCGACGCGCGCCGCGACGGGCTGGCCCTGGGCGAGGGCGCGGCAGTGCTTTGCCTGGAGGCCCTCGAGCCGGCCCGGCGGCGCGGCGCGGACATCCTTGGCGAAATCGCGGGCTACGCCGCCACCACGGACGTGCATCATCTGACGCAGCCCCACCCCGAGGGCGCCGCGGCCCGGGCGGCCCTGCGCGCCGCCTGCGCGGAGGCGGGCATCGGGCCGGCGCAGGTGGGCTACCTCAACGCCCACGGCACCGGCACGCCGCTCAACGACGCCGCCGAAGCGCTGGCCATCAACCACTGGGCCGGCGCGGCCGCCGCTTCGCTGCCGGTCAGTTCGACCAAAGCCGGCATCGGCCACCTGCTCGGCGCGGCCGGCGCGGTCGAGGCGGTGGTTTGCCTGATGGCACTGCGGGAACAGTGGCTGCCGCCGCAGTTGGACACCGAGCAGCCCGATCCGTTGTGCCGCTTTCCGCTGGTGACCCGGCCGCAAGAAGCCCGGCCGGACCATGCCCTGTCCAATTCCTTCGGCTTCGGCGGCGCCAATGCCGTGCTGGTCTTCCGTCGCTGGCCATGACGCACATTTACGTCACCGGGTGCGGGGCGGTAACGCCCGCGGGTTGGGGCGTGGAGGCGCTCCGGGAAGCCGTGCTCTGCGGCGCGCCGTTGCCGGTCCAGCCGCTGGCGCATCCCGGGCTGCCGCAACCCCTGTCGGCGCGGCCGGTGCCCGCGCCGCCCGGGTGGGCTGCGGGCCTCTTGGGCCATCCGCGGCTGCGGCGGGCGGGTCCCATCAGCCGGTACACCCTGGCGGCAGCGGTCGAGGCGCTGGGCGGTGAAACCGCCGCGCGCGCGGCCGCGGCGAAGGGCCCCCTCGGCGTGGTCGTCTGCGTGACCGCCGGCGGGGTGAATTACACCCGGCGCTTTTATGACGAGACCTTGCGCGACCCGGCGGCCGCCAGTCCGCTGTTGTTTCCCGAGACGGTGTTCAACGCCGCGGCGAGTCATCTGGCGGCGTGGCTGGGCACCACCGCCGAGAGCTGCACCTTGGTGGGAGATGAGGGGATGTTCCTGCAGGGGCTGGCCCTGGCCGCCGAATGGCTCGCGCAGGAGCGGGTGCACGCGGCGGTCGTGGTGGGCGCGGAGGAGCCGGACTGGCTCGTGGCCGGCGCCCAAAATCTCTTCGCGCGCGGGACCGTGCACACGGCGGGCGCGGGCGCGCTGGCGCTGGCGCGGGCGCCGGCAGAGGCGCAGCCCGGTGCGGTGCTCGAGCGGGTCACGGACGCCTTCAGCTTCACGCGCCGTTGTCCCCGGCCGGTGGCGGCGCGGCAGATGCGCGCGCAATTGCCCGCGGGCGACGTCGCCGAGTGGTTGGTGGTTTCCGCGGGCGGGTTGCCGCGACGCGACGCCGCCGAGCGGGAGGCGTGGCGGGGTTGGCCGGGGCCGATCCTGGCGCCACAGACCGTGCTCGGCGCGGCCTTCAATGCCGGCGCGGCCTGGCAGGCGGTGTTGGCCGGCGACGCGGTCGGCCGGGGCGCCGCGCCAGCGGCGGTGGTGTCCGTGGTGGGCACGGACCAGCAGGCCATCGGCGCCCGGTTTGTGGCGGCGGGTGCGGGCGGTTGGACCGCCGGGTTGGGTGGGTGAGGCGGTTTTCCGGCTTGCCCGGGGCGCGGCGAGTTCACAGGCTGGCCGCCGCATACGCAGCGGTAAACCATGACTTCCGACACGCACGCCCGCCACGCCGAGGTCAAGCAGTTGTTGATCGAGAATTTGATGCTGCAGAAGAGCGCGGCCGAAATCCCGGACGACCTGCCGCTGTTCGGACCCGGCGGGTTGGGGCTGGACTCGGTGGACGCCCTGCAACTGGTCGTGGCGCTGGACAAGAACTACGGGCTGAAGATTCCGGACCCGGCCACGGCCAAGACCGTGCTGGCTTCGGTGGCCAGCATCGCCGCGGCGCTGGCGCGGCACCGCGCGGAGAGCGCGGCTTCGGCGGGGGCCTCTTAGCGCGGGGTTGCGTCTGCGCCGGACGAGTGGCCTTGGCCGCGGCTGCCGGGGCCGCCGCCGGGAAGGACCCGCGAGCGGCAGTGTCGCGGCCGGACCGGGGATTTCCCATCACTCCGAGGGAGCTGTTTTTCGGGTTGCCTGCGAAGTGACCTCGCGGGCCCGGCGCCCGATTATTCAAGCGGCGCGCCGGCTTAACGGCGCTTGTCCGGGTACGGCGGCGGGGCGGGAATGCGCACGGGTTGCTGCTCCATGAGGCGCTTGATTTCGGCGATGGCGCGCTGGAGCTGGTCGTCCACGCCGGCGAATTCGCGCGCGGGGTCGTTGTCCACCTCGATGTCCGGCTCGACGCCCACGCCTTCCATGATCCACTCGCGGGCCTCGAGGTCGAAGCGGCTGAACTCGGGGCGGTTGAGGTAGCCGCCGTCCAGCAGGGGCAGGGTGCCGCGGATGCCGACCACCCCGCCCCAGGAGCGCTGGCCGATGATGGGGCCGAGGCGGTGTTTGCGGAAGCGGTAGGCGATAATGTCGCCGTCGCTGGCGCTGAACTGATCCAGCAACAGCACCTTGGGGCCGAGCACCTGGGCGGCGGGGTCCACGTTCACGGCGCCGTTGCGGGCGATGGTCCAGAAGACCGGCTCGCGGCGGAGGCGCTCGGCGATCATGGGGGAGACGTTGCCGCCGCCGTTGCCGCGCACGTCCACGATGAGGGCCTCCTTGTGGAGCTGGGGGTAGAAGAACTTGGCAAACTCGTTCAGCCCCGGCACGCCCATGTCCGGGATGTGCACGTAGCCCACGCGGCCGTCGGTGGCCTTTTCGACGGTCTCGAGGTTGTCCAGGACCCAGTTGAGGTAATAGAGCGGCTGCTCGTTGTCGGTGGGGATGACGGTCACTTCGCGGGCGCCGTCTTCTTTGGGTTCGGCGTTGACGCGGAGGCGGACCTGCTTGCCGGCGGTGCCGGCCAGGGCGGCATAGAGGTCGGGCATTTCCTTCGTCGCGCGACCGTTCACCGCCAGGATGAACTCGCCGGCCCGGACGTTGACGCCGATCTCGGTGAGCGGGCTGCGGTATTTCGGGTCCCAGTTCTGGCCGCGAAGCACGCGGTCAATGCGGTAGTAACCGCTGGCGTCGCGGCTGATTTTGGCGCCGAGCAGGCCCTGGGGGAGGCGCTCGACCTTGGGCACGTCGCCGCCGCCCACGTAGGCGTGGCCGGCGTTGAGCTCGCCGATCATCTCGCCGATGACGTAGGTGAGGTCGGCGCGGTGGCGCACGTGGGCCAGGAGCGGCTCGTAGCGGGCGCGCATGGCCGGCCAGTCCACGCCGTGGAGGTTCGGGGCGTAGAAGAAGTCGCGCATCTGGCGCCAGCACTCGCGGAAAATCTGGGCCCACTCGGCCGGGCGATCGAGGGCGACCTTGAGGTCGGCGAGGCTGAGTTTTTTGTCGGTGAGGTCGAGCTTGGCGGTGGGCAGGTCGAGGAGGGCGAAGTCGCTGCCCACCTGGACGAGCATTTTCTTGCGGTCGGCCGAGACGCGGTAGCCGGCCACGTCGCCCAGTTCGGTTTCCTTTTCCTTGTCCAGCTCGAAGAGGCAGAGCTTGCCCTTGCGAAGGTAGTAGAGCTTGTCGCCAACGGAGGTGAGTTGGCGGTAGGTGGAGGCCGGCGGCGGCAGCACGGTGATGCGCTGGGCGAGGCCTTCGGCGTCCACCTTCACCACGAGGGGCTTCTCGTCCTTTTTGTCCGCGGGTTTGGCCGGGGCGTCTTTGGTCTCCTCGGGCTTTTTGTCCGGCGGGGTTTCTTTGGTCGGGGCACCGTCCGGGGCGGGCGGGGTTTGGACGTCGGGCGGGGTGTCCTGGGGTTTTTCCTCGGGCTTGATTTTGACCTCGTCGGACTTGGGCGCCAGCGGCGAGGGGGTGTCGGCGGCGAGAGTGACCAGGTACAGGCGCTCCATGTCCTGGTAGATGTGGTTCCACTCGGTGGCGCCGTAGGTGGGGTTGAAGGTGCGGTCGGAGACGAAGAACAGGTACTTGCCGTCGCTGCTGAACTCGGGCTGGCCCACGTCGAACCAGCCGTCGGTGACGCGCACGGTTTGCTGCCCGGCCAGGCCGTAGAGGTAAATGTTGGGCAAGCGGCGCGGCTCCGGCTTGGTGTAGGCCAGCCACTGGCTGTCCGGGGACCAGGCGAAGTCGCGGATTTCCCAGGCGTCCGACTGGGCGACCAGGGTGACGGCCTTGGTGGCCACGTCCACAAACTGGAGCCGGTTTTTCTTGTCGGTCCAGGCGATGCGTTTGGCGTCGGGCGACCAAGCCAGCTCGTACTTGTAGGTGTCGGCCCCGGTGGTGAGCTGCTGCGGTTCGCCCGTACCGTCCTGGGGTTGAATCCAGATTTCGTCCTCACCCGAGCGGTCGCTCACGCAGGCGATCCAGCGGCCGTCCGGGGACCAGACGGCGTTGCGCTCGTGGACGCCGGGGCTCTGGGTGAGGTTGCGGGTGGGACCGTGTTTGGCGGGCACGGTGAACACGTCGCCGCGTGCGCCGAACACGGCGCGGCTGCCGTCCGGGGCTGCGTCCCAGGTGGTGACCTCGCGGCTCACGTCGCGCCAGCCGCCGCGGCCCAGGGCGAGGTCGTCGCGGATTTCGACGGGCACTTTCTCGACGTTCTCGCTGCCCAGGTTGAAGCGGTAGAGGTAGCCGCCGTTCTCGAAGACGATGGCGTCATCGCCCAGCGAGGGGAACTTCACGGCGAACTCGGTGAAGTGCGTGAGCTGGCGGGTCTGGCGCGTGGTCAGGTCCAGCACGAAGAGATTCGCCTGGCGGTGCTCGTCGCGCTCGGAGACGAAGTAAATCCGGTCGCCGCGCCACATGGGGAAGAGGTCCTGGGCCGGGTCGTCGGTCAGACGGGTGGTTTGTTGGGTCTCGAAGTCGTAGATCCAGAGGTCGTCGGCCTGGCCGCCGCGGTAGCGTTTCCAGGTGCGGAACTCGCGGAAGACGCGGTTGTACACCAGTTGTTTGCCGTCGGGCGAGAAGCTGCACCAGCCGCCGCGGGGCAGGGGGAGCGTTACCGGCACGCCGCCCGAAAGCCGCGCCAGGGTCAGCTCGCCCTTGAAGGGGTTCCACTGCGTGCGGCGGGAGCGATAGACGATGGTTTCGTTGTCCCGCCAGGTCAGCACGATGTTGTTCGGCCCCATGCGGTCGGCCACGTCGTCGCGCTCGAGCGTGGCGGTGTAGGTCAGGCGCCGCGGCTCGCCACCCTCACGCGGCATGACATAGACCTCGGTGTTGCCGTCGTACTGGGCGGTGAAGGCGATCCATCGGCCGTCCGGCGAGAAGCGCGGAAACATCTCGTAGCCCGGGTGGCTGGTGAGCCGCCGGGCCACGCCGCCGCGGGCGCCGACGGTGTAGAGGTCGCCGGCGTAGCTGAAGACCAGTTGGTCGCCGTGAATGGCGGGAAAGCGGAGCAGGCGGGCCTCATCGCTGGCCAGGCGGGGCAGCAGCAGCGCGGCGAACACCAGGCCGCTCCAGGCGGGAAAGTTGCGCATGACGGAGGATTTGCCGGGCGTCCGGGTGGAACAAGCCGAAAGCGCCGACACAGCGGCGCCCTCCCGGCAGCCCGCTGACCACGGCCAGGTTGGCCGTGCCACACGCTCGGCACTGCACCGCTGTGGCTCAGCCCTCGAGCGGGACCTTGCGCAACTCGGTCTTGAGCACCTTGCCGGTGGCGTTGCGCGGCAGCGCGGGCACCTGGAGGATGAGGCGGGGCAGCTTGTAGTCGGCCAGGTGCTCTTTGAGGAAGGCATGCAGGGCGGCGGTATCGAGCGCCTGGCCGTCGTTCAGGGCCACAAAGGCCACGGGTTGCTCGCCCCGGCGCGGGTCCGGCCGCCCGATCACGGCCGCCTCTTTCACGCCCGGGAAGCGGTAGATGACCTCCTCGATTTCGCGCGGATAGACGTTGATGCCGTTGACCAGGAGCATGTCCTTCTTGCGGTCGGTGATGTAGGTGTAGCCGTCGGCATCCATGTAGCCCACGTCGCCGGTGTAGAGCCAGCCGTCCCGCAGCGTGCGGGCGGTGTCTTCGGGGCGTTGCCAGTAGCCGCGCATGACGTTGCCGCCGCGCACGCACAGTTCGCCCACCTGGCCGCGGGGCAGCTCGCGGCCGGCGTCGTCGCGAATGCTGATTTCAACCTCCGGGATGGGCAGGCCGATGGAGCCGGGTTTTTGCACGCCGCGGATGGGGTTGAGGGAGACGACCGGGCTGGCCTCGCTCAGGCCGTAGCCTTCGATCAGGCGCGCGGGCCAGCGGGCGTTGAAGTCCTGGAGCGTGTCCACCGGCAACGGCGCGGCGCCGCTGATGCACAGGCGCAGCGAGAGGTTCGGCGGCGGCGGCACGCCGGCCAGGGCGCGGAACAGTTGCGGGATGGCCGGGAGCACCGTGGCCTGGTGGCGGAGGATTTCGAGCAGCAGGTTCTTGGGCGGATGCAGCGAGCGCACCAGCACGATGGACCCGCCCACCAGCAGCGGCAGCAGGATGCACACGGTGAGCATGAAGCTGTGGAACATGGGCAGGACCAGCGCAAACCGGTCCACGTCCACCGCCTCGAGCACCTTCCGGCAACTGCCCACGTTGTGCAGCAGGTTGCCGTGCGTGAGCATCGCGCCCTTGGGATGCCCGGTGGTGCCGGAGGTGTAGATGAGCACTGCCAGGTCCTCCCGGGCTCGCGCCACCGGCGTGAAACCGGGGTCGGGGGCGCCGGCCGGGGGCAGGTCGGCCTTGTCCAGCAGCCGCAGGGCGGGCCGGGTGGCGGTGAGCTTCGTCACGGCCGCCTGCATGGCCGCTTCGGTTACCAACACCCGCGCGCCGCTGTCGTCGAGGATGTACGCCACTTCGTCGGCCTTGAGGAAACAATTCACCGGCACCACCACCGCACCGGCCTGCAGCGCGCCAAAGAGGGCGGAGATGAACTCGGGGCAGTTGTTCAGCCAAATGGCCACGCGGTCGCCGGGCTGCACGCCCAGCTCCCCGCTCAGCCGCCGGGCGATGTGCCGGGACTGCGCGGCCAGGTGTTGATAGGTAAAGAGGTCGTCGCCCCAAAACACGGCCGTCTTGGCGGCATGACGGGCGGCGGATTCCAGAAAGGCCAGGGCCAGATTGGGCGAGGCGGTCATGGCTGGGCGAAGTGGGCCACAAGTTCGGGGGGCCTCGCCCGTGGCGGCATGGGCGCGCCGGGCAAGGTCCACCGGGGCTGGGGTTCCAGCAGGTTCATGGCGTCCGGCAAATTAAGAAAAGCCGCGCGGCCGCGCAATCGGTTTTATCGCGCCGGGCGGCGGCGGCCCGCGAGCGTTTGGTTCCAACCTCCGGCATCCGGTATCCGGCATCCGGTATCCGGTATCTGGCATCTGGTATCCGGTATCTGGCATCTGGTATCCGGTATCTGGCATCTGGTATCTGGCATCTGGTATCCGGCGTCTGGCCCCCGTCCTCGGGTCTTCGCCCGCCTGCAGGCGCGCACGCACCGAACGGCCGGGTCTCCGTTTCTGCTTGCGGGCCGGGGTGGGTTGGACCTTTGCTGGCCCTGCGGAGTGACACGCCATGCATCCCTATCGCCATTTTGTTCAGCACCACGTCGGTTTGCTCGGCTTGGGCGCCCACCTGCCGCTGGGCGGGCTCGACCCGTTGCCGCGTCCGGCGCTCGCGCCGGAGGCGCCCAAGGTCCTGATCTTTTCCCCGCACCCGGATGACGAATGCATCGTGGGCCTGCTGGCGTTGCGGCTGATGCGCGAGTCCGGCCACCGGGTGATCAACGTGGCGGTGACCCAGGGCAGCAACCCCGCCCGCCAGGCCGCCCGGCTGGCCGAGTTGCAGAACGCCTGCGCTTTTTTGGGCTTCGAGCTGCGCCAGACCGCCCCCAACGGCCTGGAACGCGTGAACCCCGCCGTCCGCCAGGCCGACCCCGCGGGCTGGGCCGCCAAGGTCCGGGTGATCACCGACCTGCTGACCGCCGAGCGCCCGCGCGTGATCCTTTTTCCGCACGATCAGGACTGGAACAGCACCCACGTGGGCGTGCACTGGTTGGTGAGCGACGCGCTGCGCGCGCTGGGCCCGGCCCTCGAGTGCTTTACGGTCGAGACCGAGTTTTGGGGGCAGTGCGACGACCCCAACGCCGCGGTCGAGGCCCGCCCGGAAGACCTGGCCGACCTGGTGGCCGCCTGCTCCTTCCACGTGGGCGAGGTGCGGCGCAACCCGTATCACCTGCTGCTGCCGGCCTGGATGATGGACAACGTGCGCCGCGGCGGCGAACTGGTGGGCGGCCAGGGCGGCGCGGCGCCGGTCTTCGCCTTCGCCACGCTCTACCGCGTGCGCCGCTGGCGGGCCGGACAGTTCGAGCGCTTCTATTCCGGCGGCCGGATGCTGCCTGCCGACCGACCGGCCGGCGCGATGTTTGATTGAACCGCCCAGGTCGGCACGCGCCCGGGCGGGCGAGTGAACGCGCGCTGGCCCGCCTCAGAACTTTCGTCCTACCGCCAGGCTCAAGGCGTGGCTGAGGTAGGTGAAGTCGCCGTCGGCCAGGCCGCCTTCGCTGCCCCGGACCGTGCGGGTGGGGCCGAGTCCCAGTTGATAGACCGCCTCGAGGTCCCAAGCGCCCCACCGCCAGGCCGCGCCCGCCGAGAACACGTGCAGCGCCACGTCCGGCACGATGGGTTGGTAGCGCGCGTCCGGGATGGTCTGCTCCGCGTACCAGTAGCCGGCGCTCAGGGCCAGGCGCGGGCCGAGCGTGTGCGTGACGCCGAACTCGTACATGAAGCCGGATTCCCAGTCGAAGCGCACCTCGGTGTCGCCACCCGGCAACCCGAGCGTGGCGGTGTCTACCGCGTGCCAGTCGGTCCAATCCACGTTCACCTCGAAGTTCCAGGCCGGCGTGGGCCGGTAAGACCAACCCGCGACCAGGTGTTGGGGAAAGTTCAACCGATACGTGGCGTCCTGCTCGAACCGCGCGCCGCCCGCGGCGAACTCGGCCCGGCCGTCGAAGGTCATCTCGCCCGGCCCGCGCCAGCTCAGGCCGAAGGAGTGTCGCGAATGCGGCCGCCACATCACCCCGGCGGTGACCGTGAGGCTGACGTCGGTGCCGGTGAGATTGAGCTGGTCTGCCGGCGCGGACCCGAGGCCCTGCCGAAGGACGGCCCGGCCCCAGTCCAGGCTGGGCCCGGCGGCGAAGGCCAGGCCGGGCCGGGGACGCCACGCCAGCACCGGGTTTAACGTCAGGTACATCAACTCCGCCTTGGTGCCCAGCGCGCGAAACGGCGCGTCATCCGGCCAGGTCGTGCCCAGGCCGTAGGGCGTGTACAAGCCCACCCCGCCGCTCCACGGCCCCGCCCCGAGCGGCGTGGTGACATAGACCTGCGCCACGCCCTGGAGCTGGTCGCGCGTGCTGACCTGGCCGCCGCCCGCCGCCGGGTCGTGGTCCACCTTCAGCCAGATCGGGTACGCGCTGGCCCGGAACTGCGCGCCCTCGAGGAAACTCACGCCGGCCGGGTTGTAGTAGATGGCCGAGGGATTGTCCGCCGTGGCGGCAAAGGCGTTGCCGCGCGCGATGGCGCGCGCGTCCTGGTCGGGCACGCGAAAGGCCACGCCGCGCGCGGGCGGCACGGCGGCCAGGAGGACCAGGGCGCACAGCGATGGGGGGAAGTGTCGGGTCATTGAGTGAGGCAGACCGCACGGTGGCGCGCGGCCGGGTTGAGGGTTAACGAGCCTTGAAGCCGAGCCTCCACCGCCTCCGCCGTGGGATGGCCGGGAGTGGTCATGCGGGCTTGGTGGCGCAGACCATGCCGTAGCGCCACAGCCCGCGGCGCAGCGCCAGGTACTGGGCGTGGGCGGCCACGATGTTGCGCGCGCGGGTGCGCAGTCCGGGCCCGCCCCACTCGAGCAGCGCCGCCAGCCAGAGAATGGGCCGGGAACAGCGATAAAGCCGGCGTGAGGAGGGCAACACGTTGGCCGTAGCATCCTCGAAGCGCAGGTCGGCAAAACCCGCCGCGGCCAGGTGCCGGGAAAAGTCCTCGACGGTTGCCAGCGCGGCTACGCACCAGCCGCGCAGCCAGCGGTCCATCAACGCCTGCTCCGGCGGCTCGTACCGCGCCCGCGCGGCAAACCCGTCCGCCACCACCAGCCGGCCCCCGGGCGCCAGCACCCGGAAAAATTCCCGGCTCAGCGCGGCCAGGTCGGGCGCGTGGCAGACGCTTTCGAGGGCCCACACCACGTCAAAACTCGACTCCGCGAAGCCGGTCGCCTGGTAGTCGCGACACAGGAACTCGGTCAGCCCGGCCACGCCGGCGCGGGCGGCCAGCCGTTGGGCCGTGCGCGCCTGCTTGGCGCTCAGCGTAATCCCCGTCACGCGGCAGCCGTGCGTGCGGGCCAGAAAAATGGCGCTGCCGCCGATGCCGCAGCCGGCGTCGAGCACGCGCCCGCCGCGGGTGATGCCGGCCAACCCGGCCAGCACGGCGTTTTCCCGCTCGAGTGCGGCGGTGAAACCGCGTGTGGCAGCGTCCCAGTAACCGAAGTGCATGGCCACGTTCCGGCCCAGGTTCCACATGTAGCGGTAGTCCAACTCGAGCGTGTCGTAGTACCGCACGATGTCGGCGGGCCGGATCGGGGCGGCGGTCGTCATGGCGCGCGTCAGGAGGTGGCGGGACCGGCGGGCGCCGCCGCGGGCCGCAGGCGCCAGCGCGTGGCCAGGTGATCCGGGATTTGAAAGGGCGGTCGCGCGCCGCCGCGGGAGGCGCCCTCGAGCGCGCGCACCAGCCGCCGGAACAGAAACTCCGCCGCCAGGCGCGGCTGGGGCAGGCGCTCGTACACGACGTCTCCCAGGTGGTCCAGTTCGCGCAGCCCGCGCACGGCCAGGCCCAGGAACAGTTCTTCGAAGAACCCGAGCTTCACGCCCAGGATGCGGGTCAGCTCCGGCCCGATCAGATCGCGCATCAACAGGCGGGGCAGGCGGGACAGGGGCGGCGGCAGGTCCGCCAGCGGCGCTTCGAGGAACCGCAGCAGCGCCGCGGTGAGTTGGGTGCCTTCGGCGTAGGGTGCCCGCGCGCGGAACCGCTCCCAGATGTGATCGAAGAGGTGCGCCGCCGCCGCGTAGGTTTCCGGCCGCGGCAGGAGCAACTCCTCGCGCACGCCCATGAGGTGGCCCACCACGTTCCAGGCGTGCAGGTAGGCGTGTTCGGCCTCGGGTGGCGGTTGGAGGCCCATGCGGCGCACGCTGCGCAGCGCCACGAAGGAGAAGCACAGGATCGTGGCGGCCATCACCACCTGGTGAATCGGTTGCCCGTGCGCGGTCACGTCCCAGGAGGCCTCGGCCAGCACCCGGGCCAGGTCCCGCGGCCCTTCGCCCAACGGACCGGGGGCCGGTTGCAACAACAGGTGCCGGATGGCCGCGTGCATCAGGCGCACCCGCGCGATGTCCGCCAGCCCGCGGCCGCCGGGCTCCAGCCCGCCTTCCGACATCACGTCCACGAGGAACAAGGCCGTCTCCGCCAGGCGGCGTTGGGCGTGCTCGGTCAGTTGCTGGGTGAAGCCCAGCACGCGCGCGGCCTCCGGCGCGGCGTAGCCCACCGGCAGACTGGCGCAACCGAGTACCGAAAAGGCGAGCATTCCGTGCTCGGCAAACAATGCCCCGGCGCGCGCGATCACGGCGCGGTCGGCCCACGGCGGCAGCGTCCGGCAGTGGGCCAGGTAGGGTTCGAGCGCTGCGCGGGCCGCCTGGTGCTGCGAGTCGCGGAGCATTTCCTTGGGCACCGGGGCGTTGCGGATGAGGTGGGCGAGCAAGGCGTTGACGCCGCCCAGGTCGCTGCCGTGGGCGAAGAGTTGTCGCACCGTGGCATCGGCCAGCGGGTCGGCCTCGAAGCGCATCTGCTCGAGCAGCGCGTCCAGCGCCGGGTCCGGTGTCGGCGGTGCCGCGCGCCGGTGCGGGCCCAGGCCGCAGGCGGTCAGGGTGCGGGCGGTGGCGACCCGGAAAAACGCCGCGACCACGCGGGGCGCGGAGTGACGAAGAGGCGGGTTTGTCATCAATTGGCGGCGGCCGGCGCGGCCTGACCCAGGAGCCGTTGGGCCTCGAGGAATTCGGGTTCGGCGAGACCGGCGGGGAAACCGGCGCAGACCGGCTCGAGCAGGCGCCGGGCGCGGCCGGCGCGGCCCTGGTCGTGCCAAAGGCGGGCCAGGCTCAGGGCGGCGCGCAGTTCCCACATCCGCGCCCCGGAGGCCCGCGCCAGGTCGAGGGCCTCGCGCAGGTTCGACTCGGCGGCGCCGGCGGGCGCGGCCGGGCGGGCCAGCAACAACTCGGCGCGCAGCCGCAACAGCTCGGGCCGGTACCAGCGCTCGCCGCAGGTGCGGGTCAGGGCCAGCGCCTCCTCGAGGGTCTGGAGCGCGGCGCGGGGATCGCCCCGCAGGCGGTGGACCTCCGCCAGCACGCTGAGCTGGTAGGCCTGGGAAACGACCGCGCCGGTGGCCCGCCAGGCACCCAGGGCCTCCTGGATTTGCTCGACGGCACCCGCGCCCTGGCCGGAAACGGTGCGCGCCCAGGCGTTCACGTAAGCCGCCACGCTGTGCCAGAGGGGAAAGCCCTGTTCGGTGCAGTACCGGAGGGCCTCCTCGCTGCAACGCAGGGCGGCCTGCGCGCGGCGGGACAGGAACCAGAGCGTGTTTTCCCAGGCCAGCGCGTAGCCGCAACTGTGGGCGTGCCCCCGCGCCCGGGCCAGGCGGCGCAACACGGCCACCTGCGCCACGGCCGCCTCGGTCTCGCCCAGAATCCACAACACCCAGACCAGATGGGCCGTGGCGATGACGCCCGGGTCCTGCCCGTAAACGAGGGCGTGGGCGCGGTCACGCTCGACATCGTACAGCGCGGCGGCGCGCTCGAGGTGGACGCGGGCTTCGGCGAAACGGGCTTCCGCCCAGAACAGGTTGATGCCCGCGTAGGCCTCGGCTTCCAATTCCAGTTCCCCGGCGCCGGTCTCCCGGGCCAGGGCCATCATCTGCGCCGCCAGCGCGGTGGATTCGGCGTACTCGCATCGCACGATGCTGTAGGACCACAGCCCGCTGATGGCCGGCGAAAGTTGCGGCTGCGCGCGCAGCTCCTGGCACAACTCCCGCGCCCGCCCGAACAGGCGCCCCACTTCGGGCGCGGCGTAGCCCTGGGTGGCCATCAGGAGATTGCCCAGCGCCAGGCAGTACTGCAGCTCCAACGCCGTCAGGTCCGCCGCGTCGCTCAACCCCCGCAACAGGCCCAGACCGGTTCGGAAATGAGCCTCGGCCTCCGGGTGCGCCGCGCGGGCCAGGGCCGCCTCGCCGGCCCGATACCACCAGACCAACGCCGCCCGGGGGTGGCGGCCCTCGGTGTAGTGCCGGGCCGGACGCTCGGGTTGCGTGACGGCCAGTTCGGGGAAGCGGCGTTCGAGCGTCTCGCCAATCCGCCGGTGCCAGGCGCGGCGGGTGGCCTTGAGCAGCGAGTGGCTGGCGGCGTCCTGCACCAGCGCGTGCTTGAACATGTAACTGGCCGGCGTGCCCGGCCCGGTCCGCGCCAGCAATCCGGAGCCCGTGAGCCGCTCCAGTTCGGGCGTGGCAGCCCCGGGCTCGAGCCCGGCCACGGCCTCGAGGAGGTCTTGCCGGAACTCGCGGCCCAGGAGCGCGCCCCATTGGGCCAGCAGCTTGGCCGGTCCCAGGCGGTCCAACCGCGCCAGGAGCGAGTCCTGGAGGGTGACCGGGATGGACTCCGTGGTGGGCTGGCGTTGGGCCGGGGCCGACTCGACGAGCATCTTGGTGAGCTCTTCGACGAACAGCGGCACGCCGTCGGTGCGCCGCACGATTTCGCGCACCACCTCCGTCGGCAGCCGCTGGTCCCGGGTGACCTCGGTCACGAGGCGGACCACCTCCGGTTCGGCCAGCCGGCTCAACGCCCACACGCGGCCGGAATCGCCCACCGGCCAGGGCGGTTGAAACTCGGGCCGGGCGGTGAGGAGGGTCAGGAGCCGGTGCGGGCCGTGGGTTTGGAGAATCTGGCCCAACAGGTCCAGCGTCGAGGGGTCGGCCCAATGGAGGTCTTCCACCACCCAGAGCACGGGGTGCCTTTGGGCCGTGGTCAACAGCCAGCCGGTGAGGACCTCGAGCGTTTTCTGGCGACGCCGGGCCGGAGGGAGTTCGCGGGTGGGATCGTTTTCCGGCACCGGGAGGTCCAGCAGCGGCGCCAGCAGGGGGAGCGCCTCGGCGGTCGGCAAACCGTCCTGGGCGAGGCGGGTTTCCAACCGGCGCAGGCGCACGGAGGGCGCGTCCGGGCCGGTCAGTTCGAGATGCCGCCCGATCAGGTCCGAGACGGGGGCGAAGGCGCTGTTTTGCCGGTACGGCGAGCATTGGCAAACCAGCAACTGGTGCGTGGTGGTTTTCAGGCGCTGACTCAGCGCCTCGACCAGGCGGGATTTGCCAATGCCCGGCTCGCCGGAGAGCAGCACCCAGCGGGGATGCCCGGCGGCGGCGTCCAGCCAGGTCTCGTTCAGCCAGGCCAGTTCGTTTTGGCGGCCGACCAGTGGCGTGAGCCCGGCCTGGGCGGCGGCCTCCATCCGGGTGGCGACGTTGGATTCGCCCACCAGCCGGTACAAATGCACGGGCCGGGCCAGCCCCTTGAGCCGGTGCGCGCCAAGGTCCTCGCACTGGAAATAGGGCGCCACCAGCCGATGAGTGTCCGCGGTGAGCACGGCGCCGTTGCGCGGGGCCAGGGCCTGGACCCGGGCGGCGATGTTCGGGGTTTCCCCCGTGGCCATTGGGGTGCGCAAGCCCTCGTCTGTGACGTCTTCGACCACCACCGTGCCGGTGTGCAGGCCCAAACGCACGCCCAACTCGAGTCCCAGTTCGGGCTGGAAGGCGCGGTTGAGCGCCTCGACGCGGGCCAGAATGCCCAGGGCCGTTTGGACCGCGCGCCGGGCGCTGTCTTCATGGACCACCGGGTAGCCGAAGAAGATTACCACCCCGTCGCCCAGGTATTGCGCCAAGTGGCCGCCGAAGCGACGCGTCTCGGCCGCGCATGCCTCCTGGTAGGCCCGCAGCACGCGCCGCAACACCTCCGGGTCCAACCGCTCGGACAGTGCGGTGGATTCCATCAGGTCGGCGAACACCACGGTCAGTTGGCGGCGCTCGGCGGCGTCGGCACCGTTTTCTGCGCCCGCTGCACCGGGTGTCCTAGGCGGCGGCGAGGTGGTGGGCCCGGCGGCGGGCCGACCCGGGAGCGTCGGGTGCGGGGACAACGGCTGACCGCAGCCGCCGCAAAACCGGGCGCGGGGCGGATTGGGGAAATCGCAGGCCGGGCAGCGTGGCGCGAGCGCTCCGCCACAAGCGACACAGAACATCGCTTGGTCGGGGACCTCCGCATCGCATTGCGGGCAGCGCATAGAAAACGGCTCGCTCCGGACGTTGGCGCCACGGTTTGGGCCGAGTACTGCTCGCTTGTCTGCTTGGGTCGCCGCCAAGGGTCAAGGAGAAACTGAAGAAAAAAATCAGCGGTGTAAATTAAACGGACGTCGGCGGCCGCAGGTAACCTCCCGACGTGGCGACGGACGTCACTCGGCCCAGACCTGCGGGACAAGTTCGACCTCCCCGGACGTGGGCCTCGACGACACCGCTTGCCGGGCGCAGGCCGGTGCCGTTACGGTGCCGGCATGAACGCCACCGCACTGACGGCCGCGCTGGCCCTCTTCCCGGCCCTGGCCCTGCTGGGCGCCCAGCCGCCGTTGGCCCTGCACCCGGACAACCCGCATTACTTCCTGTGGCGCGGGCAGCCGACGCTCTTGATTACCTCCGGCGAGCACTACGGCGCGGTGCTCAATCGCGACTTCGATTACCGCAAATACCTCGACACCCTCGCGCGCGACGGGCTGAACCTGACCCGCACCTTCACCGGCGTGTACTGCGAGCCGCCGGGCGCCTTCAACATCACCCGCAACACCCTGGCGCCCGCGCCGGGGCGGTTGATCTGCCCCTGGGCCCGCAGCGATCAGCCCGGCTACCACGGCGGCGGCAACAAGTTCGACCTCACCCGCTGGGACCCCGAGTACTTCGCGCGGCTGAAGAACTTCATGGCCCACGCCGCGACGCGGGGCGTGGTGGTGGAACTGAACCTGTTCTGCCCCTTTTACGAAGAAACGATGTGGGCGCTGAGCCCGATGAACGCGCGCAACAATGTCAACGGCGTCGGCGCCGTGGCCCGCACCAACGTGTACACCCTGGACCGGCACGGCGGGCTGCTGCCCTTCCAGGAAAACCTGGTCCGCCAACTGGTCACCACGCTCCGGGACTTCGACAACCTCTACTACGAAATCTGCAACGAGCCGTACTTCGGCGGCGTGACGAGGGCCTGGCAGCACCGCATCGCCGACGTGATCGTCGAGGCCGAGCGCGCGCCCGGCGCGCGGCACCTGATCTCGATGAACATCGCCAACGACAAGGCCAAGATCGAGAACCCCCACCCGGCGGTCTCGATCTTCAACTTCCACTACGCCTACCCGCCGGACACCGTGGCCATGAACTACGGCCTGAACAAGGTCATCGGCGACAACGAGACCGGCTTTCGCGGCACCAACGACCTGCCCTACCGGTTCGAGGCGTGGAGCTTCCTGTTGGCCGGCGGCGGGCTGTTCAACCACCTCGATTACTCGTTCACCGCCGGCCACGAGGACGGCACCTTCGTGTACCCGGCCCACCAGCCCGGCGGCGGCAACCCGGCCTTCCGGCGGCAATTGAAAATCCTGGGCGATTTCCTGCGCGGCCTCGACTTCCTCCGGATGAAACCCGAGCCCGCCGTCGTCGCGGGCGGTGTGCCGCCGGGCCACCGCGCCTACGCGCTGGCCGAGCCGGGCCGCGCCTACGCGATCTACCTGGGGCGCGATCCCCGGGACAAAAACGCCCCCACCGGACCGCAAAGCCCGACCCTGCAACTCCGGTTGCCCGCGGGCGAATACGCGGCCGAGTGGCTCAACCCGCGCACCGGCCAGGTGGAACGGCGCGACACGGTCCGCGCCGCGGGCGAGGTCACATCCCTGGCCGCGCCGGCGTTTGAAGAAGACCTCGCGCTGCGCCTGCGACGCACCCGCCCTTAACCCGGGGTGGGTCGCAGCACGGCGGTAGCCGGGGCAGCCACGTCCCGCTTCCGCCGGTCACGGCTGCGCGCGCGAAGGGTCAAACTCCAGCACACTCCACAACCCCAGCACGGGCACGGTGACCGCTCCTTCGGTCACCGGCAACCAGACCGGCTTGGCCGATTCGGGCGACCAGAGCCGGCACGCGCTCGCCCCGGCCACGCCCAATGCGGCCAGATTCACCTGCACGCGCACGGCGCGCTGCGGTTCGACCTCGTCGCGCGCGGGGCGGTAGTCCCGGTTCAACAAGTGGACCACCGCCGCGCCGGGCCGGCGTCGCGGCAACACGCGCACCGGCCCCGGGGCCGCGACCCGAACGGCTGGTTCCACCCGGGCGAGGACCTCGCGGACTTCATTGAAGGTGAGTCGTCCCGTCAGGTGCCTTTCGAGCAGCGCGCGGTCGGCCGGTAGGAGGTTCTCCCGGTCCGGCACCAACCACGGCGTCACGCCCGCGAAGTCTTCCGCCCGCAAGGGGCGCGTCACGATTTCATCCCCGGCCAACAGCAGGCGGTAGGACACGTTGGCGGCGGCGAGCTGGTCGGCGAGCTGGAACCAGCGCTCCGGGTGGCGCACAAACGCGCGGTGCGGCAGGACCACGGTCAGGTCGGCGTGGGTTTCAAAGGCGTCCCACAGCGCGGCGTGGCGTCGCACAAACCGGTACAACGGCGCAAACCGGTCCGCGGGGCCTTCGTACCAGTGGGTGCCTTTCTCCGGCGTGTAACACCACTGCCGGTGCGGGGCCATGAACAGTTGTCCGGCGGCGTAGGCCAGCGCAATCCAGCCGCGCACCAGGCCGTGCCGGCCGTGTTCCTTCACGAAGGCCCAATCCCCGCCGCTGGCTGTGGCGGCGTAGGGGCGGCCGACCGCCTCGGCCAGGCGGTAGGCCAGCAAGGGCCGGTCGCTGTACCGTTGCGCCGCCGCCTCGTGATCGGTCTCGGCGCTGAACAGGTCCAGGGTGTGATAATCGCTCAGATGCCGCGGCCACAACAGGCCGGCGTTGGCGGCGATGGGCACGGGCCGGCCGGCGGTTTGCGCGGCCAGGTCGCGCAATTCCTGCATGAAGGCCGCCTGAGCGCGGCACTGGTAAATCGTCCAGTGACTCTCCCACAGCGGGTGTTGCGTGGGCGAGCGGCGCCGGGCCGGGTCTTCGGCCAGCCACCGGCGCACCTCGGCCCGGTAGTCGTAGGTCGCCAGCGGATCGAGACCCAGCGCGCGCCGCTCCTCCGCCGGCAGCCCGGCCAGGTACTCGCGGAAGCCCGCCACACAACGATCGCAAAAACACAGGCCCAGCCACAGCCCGCCCGCTGTGCCCAGGTGATCGTCAATGTGCACGCCGTCGGCCCCGGCCCGCACCGTCTCGATCACCCGCTCGCGCAGGTACTGGCGGAAGACCGGCTGCGCGGTGCAACACCACCAGTACGGGATGCCCTCGTGTTGGTGGTCCGTAAGCCAGGGCACCTTGACCGGCCGGCCCTCGAGGTCCCGGCACAAGCCCTCCTCGTACCGGTCGGGAAAACGGCGGTGGTACCGGGCGAACTCGGTCACCATGCCCACGCTGCCGAAGAAGCGCAGCCCGGCGGCCTCGGCGCGGGCGGCGGGATTGGGGGTGCCGCCCCAGGCGACCACCGTGGCGCCGTACGCCTCGTAAGTTGCGCGGTTGGCCTGGTACATGAAGACCACGTCCGAACGCTGCAACGCCGCGCCGAACGCCACCACGGCCGTGCCCAGCAGAGGCATGAGAAGAAACAAACGCCGCATACTCACGTGGAGAGCCTATGCTCCCGCTTTCCCGGCGCCAGCCCGGTGTGAGCACTGCCCGGACAGGAGGTCGGTTTCCGCGGCCGCGACGCCGCTCACGGGAACATCGGCGCGTCCGAGGTCACCC
>CAYXPA010000038.1:0-31912 GCA_964466945.1 uncultured Verrucomicrobiota bacterium
GCGGCTTCCGGCACCGTGGCGGTGACCAGGTAGCCGTAGGAGCCGGCCTCGCGCAGGCGGCGGTCGCGCCGTTGGGCGTGCCAGGAGAGGATGCCGCGGTGGTCGGCCGGGTCGTCGGGGAGGTCAAACACGCCGGCGGCCACGCCGTTGATGCGCACCCGCACCGCGCTGGGGAATGGTTCGGTGTCGGTCATCGGGTACGAGTTGGGGTTTTGGCTGCGGTGGGCCGCGCCTTCGCCGCGCATGTAATCCGCGCCCCGAAAGGTCGCGCCCTCGCGGTCCTTGGCGAAGAGTTCCTTGGCGGAAGCCTCGATCAGAAACGCCGCGCCGGCGACCCGGGCCGGATCCAGCCCGGCCGGCCAGGGCACGCGGTACTCGAAGTAGCCGTGGCCGGCGCCGTTGACCTTGAGGCCGTCGAGCACGTTCCACTGTTTGAGCGACCAGCGCGCGTCGCGGAAGCCGGCGGGGGCCCAGCGCACCACCCGCGCGCTGCCGGCTTCGGTCTTGAGCGTTTCGTCGCGCGGCGCCGGGCCGTCGGCCACGCGGAAGGTGGTGAAGTTGCGGTGCAACACGCGGCCGTCGGGGGTCTCGAGGGACAACCGCAACACGGCCACGCACGGCACGGCGGGCAGGGGCACCTTGAGCGGCGGCAGCTCGGTGTTCAGCCACGGGTGAAAGGGCATCTCCGCGCCGCCGCGGGTGTGCACGCGCTGGCGCCCGAGGGTGTCCCAGGAAACCAGTTCGGAGCGGATGACCAGTTTGGCCGCGGGGGCGGTGTCGGTCATGAACGACGCGTAAAGCGGCACGCGCACCGTCTCGCCGGGTTTGGCGTCGCGGCACAACTCGCTGCCGGTGGAGAGGTAAAACGGCGCGTGCAGATCGCGCAGGCTCATGCCGGGGAAGAGCTCCTCGAGGCCGGTGAACTTGTCGGAACGGTCGTAGCGGTAGTAGCCGTTCCACTCGTTGATGACGTCGTGGTGCTCGGTGTAAAGCCAGCCGCAGACCTCCGGGTGGCGGCGGAATTCGTTCATCATGATGTGGTAGTCCCAGGACCAGTCCACGTCGCCGGTGCTGCCCTCGTAACCCCAGACGTTGCCGCACTCGCTGTTGAGCAGCGGCTGGCGGGCCTGCTTGCGGCCGCCGATGAAGTTCCACGTAGAGCCGGGGAAGGTGTCGCGGGTCACCTGGTCGAGGTGCTCGCGCCAGCCCCAGCCCGGCAGGTACGCGTGCCAGGAGTTGATGTCGGTCTCGACGTGGTCGTAGTTGCAGGGCGAGTTGTCCTCGACCAGCCGGGTGGGATCGAGTTGCTTGGCCAGGCGGTAGATCGAGGCCACCCAGTCCTGCGTCTCCGGCAGGTACACCCGCCGGTCGCCCTGCCGGGTGAACAGCCCCCAGGTTTCGTTGAACGGCACCCAGGCGAAGATCGCGGGGTGGTTGAAGTCGCGCGCGATCAGGCCGCGCAGGGCGTGCTCGAGCTCCCGGCGCATCTCGGCGTCCGGCTCGCCCCAACTGTTCGGCACGTCCGCCATGAGGAGCAGCCCCAGGCGGTCGGCCCAGTAGAGCTTGCGGGGCACCTCGATCTTCACGTGGAGACGGTTGGCGTTCAACCCCAGCCGGCGCGAGCGCAGGATTTCGTCGCGCATGAAGTCATCGCTGGGGAAGGTGTAGAACCCCTCGGGGTGATACGCCTGGTCCAGCGTCATCTGCAGGTACACCGGCCGGCCGTTCAGGGCCACATACGGGTAATCCGTGCCCGGCAGGTCCATCACGCTGATCTGGCGCAGGCCGAAATACGTGTGCACCCGGTCCTCCGCGCCGCCCGCCGCCAGCACCGCCTCGACCTCGTACAGAAACGGGTCCTCAAGCGACCAAAGCCGCGGCTGGGGAATCGCCACCTCTCCGACGACCTCGCGCGCGCCGGCGCTCACCGCCAGACGCGCCTCGGGCACGCCGCCGGTCTGGAAGCGCAAGCGCAGCTCGGTCCCGGCCGGAGCGGGTTCGTTGAACGCCGCGCGCACCTGGACCCGCGCCCGCGCGACGTCCGGCACGAAGTGCACCGTCGTGAAGTACAGGGCCGGGCGCGCCTCCAGGTACACGGTTTGCCAGAGGCCCTTCGCTTCGCCGTAGCCCTGTTTGCCCTCGAGCTTGAAGGGGTGCTTCGCGTCATCCACGCGCAACACCAGCGTCTGCGCCGCGCCCCACTTCACGTGCGGCGTGAGCTCGAACTCGAAAGGCGTGTACCCGCCGCGGTGCTCGCCCAGGGCCTGGCCGTCCAACCAGCCGCGCGTGAGCCAGTCGCACGCGCCCACCACCAGGAAGACCCGCCGGCCGCGCCAGGCCTCGGGCACGGTGATCGCGCGGCGATACCAGGCCAGGTCCGCCCGGTTGCTCACGCCGGAAAGCGGCGAGCCCCAGGGAAACGGCACACGGATGCGCTCGGGGAACTCGACCGCGCCCGCCGCCCAGCCCGCGCGCTCGCCCGCGTTGTCCGGGTCGAAGCGAAATTCCCAGGTGCCGTTGAGATTGAGCCAGTCGGCCCGCTCGAAGTCCGGGCGGGGATGTTCGGGCAGCGGAATGGACTCGGTCCGGGCCAGCCCGGCAGTGGCGAGCAGCAGCGCGAGCCGGCCGGTGAACGCGGCCAGGCCCGTCAGGCGGCGGAAGTGCCGGCAAGGACGCAAACGGGCGGTATGCATGCCGCGATGACAACGGTTGCCCGCCGGGGATTCAACCCGAAAAGGCCGCGCCGGCCGAGCGCAGGGCGCCTCGCGCCAGTGAGTGGAGCATCGGCGGTGGCACAAGGCATGAGAAGTGCGCGACTCGCCGACGGCGGAGGAAGCGAAGATGCCGGAGGACGGAGGCCAGATACCAGATGCCAGATACCAGATGCCAGGTGCCGGAGGCCGGAGGCAGTGGCGGGGCGGCACATGGGGCGGGCGGTGGCGACCGCGCCCGGCCCGCAAAGACCCCTTGCCGGCCGGTCAGGCCGGGCGCAAGCTGCGGCCATGAAGACCCCGTTTTCTTCCCGCCTCAGTCGCCGCCAGTTTTTGCGGACCACGGCCGCGGGCGCCGTGGTTCTGCCCGCGGTAATCCCGGCGTCGGTGCGCGGCGCCAACGCTCCCAGCACGCGCATTCAGGTTGGCTGCATCGGCGTCGGCCCGCAGGGCCGGGGCGTGATGGGCAATTTCCTGGCCCAGCCCGACTGCCGCGTCGTGGCGCTGTGCGACGTCTCGCAACGCCACCTGGCCGAGGCCGTCAAGCAGGTGAACCAGGCCTACCAGGACACCGCCGTCCAGACCCACGCCGATTTCCACGAACTGCTCGCTCGCCGGGACGTGGACGCGGTGCTCATCGCCACGCCCGACCACTGGCACGTGCCCGTGGCGCTGGCCGCCGTCGAGGCCGGCAAGGACCTGTACCTGGAAAAACCGATGGGCCTCACGGTCGAAGAAGACCAGCAACTGCGCGCGGCCTGCCAGCGCGGCCGGCGCATCTTCCAGTTCGGCACGCAACAACGGTCCGGCCAGCAGTTTCGCCTGGCCTGCGAGTTGGTCCGCAACGGCCGCCTGGGCCGGCTCAAGAACATTGACGTGTGGTGCTCGGCCAGCCGCCCGGGCGGCTCGACCGACCCCATCGCGCCACCGGCCAACCTGGACTACGAACGCTGGCTGGGCCCCGCCCCGCGCACGCCCTACACCCTGGGCAAGGCCTACGACGAAGACGGCGCCTGGAAGACTTGGTGGTACAACTACGACTACGCCCTGGGCTTCATCGCCGGCTGGGGGGTGCATCCGCTGGACATCGCCTACTGGGGCCATCCGGGCATGATGGCCGGCGCGCTCACCGTCGAGGGGCGGGCCATCTTCCCGCCGCGCGGCGCCTGCAACACCGCCGTGGCCTGGAACGTCGAGTTCCGCTTCGCCGACGGCGTGACCCTGCACTACCGCGGCACGCCCAACGGCGCCGAGCCGGTGGCCATGAACAACTTCAACGACTGGCGCGCCAAGTACGGCCCGCTCGTGGACCACGGCACCGCCTTCGAAGGCACCGAGGGCTGGGTCTTGGTGGACCGCACCCAGATTCGCACCCGGCCCGAGGCGCTGGTGGAGACCCGTTGGGGCGCGGGCGACGTGCAACTGCCCCGCAGCGCCAATCACGTCCGCAATTTCCTCGACGCCGTCAAAAGCCGTCAGCCCGCCATCTGTCCCGTCGAGGACGCGGTGCAGGCGGACATCCTCTGCCACCTGAGCGACCTGGCCACGCGCCTCAACCGCCCCTTGCGCTGGGACCCGAGCCGGGAGCAATTCGTGGACGACGCCGAGGCCAACCAACGGCTCAAAAAACGCCCGAGCGGGGCGAAAACCGCCTGAGCCGCCCGCCGGCCGGCCGGACAGGCCCTGGCCCGCCGCGACCTGCCCAACCCCGCAGGGCCCGTGAGCTGACGGGGGCGGGTAGTGAAGGGGAAAGGTTCAAATGGTGTGTGCATGACCGAGTCCCGGGGCGGAGCTTGCCTCGCGGGCGGCGGCTTGTAATCGTGGCACCCGAGATGGACGTTGACCGGGCTTTGGTCTCGTTGGACACCCGCTTGCGAGCGGCCGTGGCGCATTACTGGAAAACCCGACAGAAGCAGTTGCGCAATCAGCGGGTTCGGGGTGGCCGCGACCAGGGACTGCGCGCAGCCGTCACTGGTGGCGCGCAAATGGACGGCTTTCTGGAACTGGTGGCGGACCTGCTGCAAGAGGTTGGCGTCCCGGCGTCCTGCATCCATTATCATCGCAATCTGGAGTTGCCGGGCTACTTCCGCCCGACGAAGGAATGGGATTTGGTGGTGGTCAAAGACCAGAAATTCATTGCCGGTTTGGAGGCCAAATCCCAGGTCGGCTCTTTTGGCAACAACTTCAACAACCGTACTGAAGAAGCCATGGGTTCGGCCTTGGATTTGTGGACCGCCTACCGTGAAGGAGCCTTCTTGGACTCGGCGTGTCCCTGGCTGGGTTATTTGTTTCTGCTCCAGGACTGTGACGCGGCCCGCCGCGCGGTTCGGACCCGGGAACCGCACTTCCCGGTTTTCCAAGAGTTTAAGGACTCCTCCTACGCTCGCCGGTACGAACTGTTTTGCCGTAAGTTGGTCCGCGAGCGTCATTACACAGCCGCCGCTTTTTTGCTTTCGCCGGAAGAGACCGGACCGGCGGGGAAGTACACAGAACCGGCATCAGACCTGAGCGTCCGCCAATTACTCCGTTCGCTGCTCTGCCATGCCCGCGCCCACGTTTGACCCCGCCCCGCCGCTGCCGGCCAGCACGCTGCGCCTGATCCGCGGCGATGCGCGCCACCTGGGGTTCCTGCCCGATGCGTCGGTCCACCTGGTGCTCACCTCGCCGCCGTACTGGAACCTCAAGCGCTACCACGACACCCCGGGCCAACTCGGGCACATCGCTGATTACGAGGCCTTCCTGGCCGAGTTGAACAAGGTCTGGGCCGAGGTTTTTCGCGTGCTGACCCCCGGGGGGCGACTGGTCTGTGTGGTGGGCGACGTGTGCCGGTCCCGGCGCGAATTCGGCCGCCACGTCGTTTACCCCCTCCACGCCGACATCTGCGTGGCGTGCCGCAAACTCGGCTTCGACAACCTCAATCCCATCCTCTGGCACAAGATCGCCAACGCCGCCTACGAGGTGGACAACGGCCGGGGCGGTTTTCTGGGCAAGCCTTACGAACCCAACGCGATCATCAAAAACGACGTCGAGTTCATCCTCATGCAGCGCAAGCCCGGCGGCTACCGCCAGCCCACCGAGCAGCAACGCGCGCTGAGCCGGCTGACCCGCCAGGAGTACCACGAGTGGTTCCAGCAAATTTGGACCCTCACCGGGGCCTCCACCCGCGAGCATCCCGCGCCCTTCCCCTACGAACTGGCCTACCGGTTGGTCCGAATGTTTTCCTTCGTCGGCGACACCGTCCTGGACCCGTTCTGCGGCACGGGCACCACCCTGGTCGCCGCCGCCAACGCGGGCCGGCATGGCATCGGCGTGGAACTGGACCCGGCCTACGTGCGGTTGGCCGCGCGGCGTTTGCAAGCCGAGACCGGCGGGCTCTTTCAGCCAATCGAACTTCGCCTCGAAGAAGCCGACGCGCCGGCCGCCGGCGTCCTCCAAGAAACCGTGACCGCGGCAAAAGTGCCGCCGCACCCTCCGGCCAGGCCCGTGAACTACCGCCGCCGCGCGCGCGATTCCGCCGCCCGCGCGAAGCCCTGAACCCCGCCGCGCTCGACGCAGGACCTCACCCGCGCCTACCTCGTCGCGGGCCCCAGGTCTTTCACGCGCAGGTTGCGGAAGTCGAACGCGCGGTCCTCGATCTGGATGCCCAGGTAGCCGCGGCCGGGCTCGACCTTGTCAGTCTCCCAGGCGCGCTCGCCGTTCACGTCCAGGCTCACCCGGTTGCCGCGCGCCTCGAGGCGGAACTTGACCCACTGGTTCAGCGGCATCTTGGGCGTCTCGGCCGGCACCACCGGGGTGAAGCCCTTGACCAGCCCGCCGAGCATGTCGTAGCGCAGGTTCACCTGGTAGCTCTTGTCGGGCCAGGGTTTGCCCTCGAGGCCGGCCCGGAAAAAGAGGCCGCTGTCGTACTTGTCCTCGAGCGCGCGCCACTCGAACTCGAGCACGAAGTCGCCAAACTCGCGCTCGGTACGCAGCCAGCCCATGCCCTTGCCGATGTGCAGGAGCCCGTCGCGCACCTCGGCCTGCACCTCGTGCATCTTCACCCAGCCGGTGAGGTCCTTGCCGTTGAAAAGGGAAATCCATTCTCGGGCCGGTTCCCCGGCGCCGGCGCGCAGCACCAGCCCGGCGGCCAGCCACAAGCCCGGGAGCCAACCTTGCGGGAATCGTTTCATGGGCGTGTTGATGACAGACCCGGCGCCCGAGCGCAAGCCCCGGGACGCGCGGCGCCCGGACGCGGGGAATGCGCCGCAGTTGCCATGCGCCGGCAGGCCGGCCGGTGAGGTGAGGCAAACTCTGAAGCCAGATGCCAGATGCCAGATGCCAGATGCCGGATGCTGGATGCTGGATGCTGGAGGGACGGGCGGGCGCCCGGCCAATCGCGAAGCTTATGGACTGCGCCTGCCTGCCGCGCTCCACGTGGCGTAGCAGGCCGACTGGCCGGCACTCTCGGTAGGGCCGCGCGGCGACGCGGCCGGCGGCGCCGGGACAAAATGCGCTTCAGATGCGCGTCCGCCGCGCCTACGCTGCCGGCATGGCTGCGCCGTTGAAGGTCGCCGTGCTGGGCACCGGCTCGCTCGGCAAGGAACACGCCCGCCTCTACGCCGAACTGGCCGCGGCCGGCCTGGTCGAGTTCGCCGGCGTGTACGACGTGGTGGCGGAGCGCGCCCGGCAGGTGGCCGCGGCCTGCCGCACGCGGGCCCTGGCCTCGCTCGAGGAGGCCCTCGCGGCGGGCGAGGCCTTCAGCGTGGTCACGCCCACCTCGACGCATTTCGCGCTGGCCGCCCGGCTCCTGGCCGCGGGCAAGCATGTGCTGGTGGAGAAACCCATGACCGACCGCGCCGACCAGGCCGAGGAATTGATCCGGCTGGCCCGGCACCACGACGTCGTGCTCCAGGTCGGCCACGTCGAGCGGTTCAACCCCGTCTTTCACTACCTCCAGCAAGTGGTGCGCGAGCCGCGCTTCATCGAGGGGCACCGCCTCTCGCCCTACCCGGCCCGGAGCACGGACGTGGGCGTGGTGCTCGACCTCATGATCCACGACCTGGACGTGGTGCTGGCGTTTGTGGCCGCGCCGGTGGTGCACGTGGACGCGGTGGGCATCCCCGTGTTGAGCGCCTCGGAGGACATCGCCAACGCCCGGCTGCGCTTCGCCAACGGCTGCGTGGCCAACCTCACCGCCAGCCGGGTGAGCGCCGAGCGCCTCCGCAAAATCCGCGTCTTCAGCAGCGCCCCCGAGCCCGCCTACGTCTCGCTCGATTACCGCGCCCAGGCCGGTTACCTCTACCGCCTGGCCCGCGCCGACGCGCCGCCGAGCTCGCTGCTCCAAAAGCTCCTGGCCGCGCGGGACACGACCGTGGTGAGCGAATTCGGCGGCAAACGCATCGTGCGCGAGCCGGTGCCCATCACCCGCGAGGAACCGCTCAAACTCGAGCTGCGCAGCTTTGTCGAGTGCGTGCAGGCCCACCGCCAGCCGGTGGTCTCCGGCGAGGCCGCCAAGCGCGCGCTGGACCTGGCCTTCGAGATCACCCGGCAAATCCGCGCCGGGCTTTCGCGGGCATGAGCGGCCGCGCCTTCATGCTCGTGGCGGGCGAGCCCAGCGGCGACGCCCTGGCGGCGGAGCTGGTGGGCGCCCTGCGCCGCGCGCTGGCCGGCGAACCGTTTGCCCCGCGCTTCTTTGGCGCCGGCGGACCGCGCCTGGCCGCCGCCGGCGCGGAGGTGTGCGTGGACCTCACCCGCCACGCGGTCACCGGCCTGGCCGAGGTGTTGCGGTACCTGTGGCGGTTCCGGCGCCTGCTCGCCGACCTCACCACCCTGGCCTGCACGCGCCAGCCGGACGTGGTGGTGCTGGTGGACTTCCAGGCCTTCAACCGCCGCCTGGCGCGCGCGCTGCGCCGCCGCGCGGGCCCGCCGGGCGACTGGTTCCACAACTGGCGCCCGCGCCTGGTCCAGTACGTCTCTCCGCAGGTCTGGGCCTCCCGCCCCGGCCGCGCCCGGGCGTTGGCGCGGGACCTGGACCTGTTGCTGTGCCTCTTCCCGTTCGAGGCGGAATGGTACGCCCGCCACGAACCGCGCCTGCGCGTGGTGGCCGTGGGACATCCCCTGCTGGACCGCCATCCGCCACTGCGACCCGAGGCGCGTCGCGCGGCCGAGAACGCGCCCGAGCCGGAGGTGCTCTTGCTTCCGGGCAGCCGCGTTGGCGAGTTGCGACGGCACCTCCCGGTGATGCTCGCGGCGGCGCGGCAGCTCGCGGCCCGGCGACTAGTGCGGTTCGGCCTGGTCCTGCCGGAGGAAGCCCTGCGGGAGCCGGCGCGCGGGCTCTTGGCCGGCGCCGGGGTGAACGTGACCGAACAGGTCGGCGGTTTGATCGAAGCCCTGGACCGCGCGGCAGTGGCGCTGGCCTCGACCGGTACCGTCACGCTCGAATGCGCCCTGCGCGGCGTGCCCACCGTGGCCCTGTACCGCACCGCGCCGCTGACGTACCAGGTGGGCCGGCGGCTGGCCACGGTGAAATACCTGGCCATGCCCAATCTGCTGGCCGGCGGTGAAGTCATGCCCGAGTTCATCCAGGACGCGGCCACACCGGAGAACCTCGCCCGGGCGGCGCAGGATTTCCTGACCGACCCCGCGCGCTGCGAGGCGTACCGCCGCCAGTGCGCCGCCGTGGTGGCAAAGCTGGGCGAACCCGGCGCCAGCCGGCGCGCCGCCGAGGCCATCGTGGCGTTGCTGCCGCGCGAGAAGGGAGACGCGAGGAGTGAGGAGTGAGGAGTGAGGAGTGAGGAGTGAGGTGGCGACGGGCGCGGGAGGAAGCGCCTGGTTTTTCAGCACGCATATCCCGTCGTCCCGACCGGGGAGCGCACGCGCCCGTTCGAGCCGCCGACGTCGCTACCGCCATCGGTTCGTAGCGCGGGCTGGCAGCCGGCTGCCTCGCCGATTGCCAATCGGCGCTAAGCTGCTTGGGGCAGGCACGCCTGACGCCACCGACGGTTGGCTCCGAAATCTGGCATCAGCCATCAGCCATCAGGCATGATGGCATCCGGCATCCGGTATCTGGTATCTGGTATCTGGTATCTGGTATCTGGTATCAGGCATCCGGCATCAGCCATCAGCCGTCAACCATCCGGCATCTGGCATCCGGTATCAGGCATCCGGCATTCGGCATCCCCCTTCTCACTCCTCCCTCCTCGCTTCTCACTCCTGACCGGGTAGGGCGCCGCTGTGCCGGCGCCGCCCACCCGGCCGCGCCGCAGCGCGGCCCTACCCCTCGCCAGCGTTTGGAGTGCGGCCGCTTGCTGCCGCTTTCCCCCGGGCGGAACAGCCCGTCAGGCCATCCCCGGCGGAAACCCGCGCCAACCAGCCCCCCGGGTGTCACGGTCTCTGTTCCGCATTTGCCAGCCGCGCCGCGGCATGGTGCAGTCTCGCGCCATGAACTGGCTTCGCTTTGCTTCGGGTTTGGCCGCGACACTCGGGTTGGTCGCCGTCCCGGCGGCCGCGCCGCCGCGGGCGTTGCGCGCCGCGCTCGAGTCCATTACGGCCGCGGACTTGTTGCGGCATACCACGGCGCTGGCCTCGGACGAATTCGAGGGCCGCGCCCCCGGCACGCCGGGCGAGGAAAAGACCGTGTCCTACCTGGCCCGAGAATTCGCCCGCCTGGGCCTGGAGCCGGGCAATCCGGACGGCACGTGGTTCCAGGCAGTGCCGCTGGTGGGGCTGACGGTGCGCGCGCGGCATTTCGAGTACACGGCCGGTTCGCAAGCCGTCCGCCCGGCCATGCCCGACGCCGCGGTGGTCTGGACCAAGCGCTTTGCACCCGAGGTTCGGGTGGAGGACGCCGAGGTGGTGTTTGTCGGCTACGGCGTGGTGGCGCCCGAATACGGCTGGGACGACTACAAGGGCCTGGACGTGCGCGGCAAGACGTTGCTCATGCTCATCAACGACCCCGCCGTGCCGGACCCGCGCGACCCCGCGCAACTGGACCCGCGCTTTTTCCAGGGCCGGGCGATGACGTACTACGGCCGCTGGACCTACAAGTTCGAGATCGCCGCCGCAAAAGGCGCCGCCGCGGCGCTCATCATTCACGAAGACGGCCCGGCGGGTTACCCGTGGTCGGTCGTGGCCGAGAGCAACACCCGCGAAGCGTTCGATTTGGCCCGGGCCGATGGCAACCAGGGCCGCGCCGCCATCGAAGGCTGGGTCACGCGCGCGCAGGGGCAGGTCCTCTGCGCGGCCGCGGGGCGGGACCTGGAGGCGCTCAAGCGCGCCGCCGTGCGACCGGATTTCCGACCCGTGCCGCTGGGCGTGCGCGCCCGGTTTGCCGTGAGCCAGACGCTGCGCGAGGTGCAATCCCGCAACGTCCTCGCCCGCCTGCCCGGCGCCGACCCGCGCCGCCGCCACGAATACGTCGTGCTCACGGCGCACTGGGACCACCTGGGACGCGACCCCGGACTGGACGGCGATCAGATTTACAACGGCGCTTTCGACAACGCCACCGGCGTGGCCGCGTTGCTTGAAGTGGCCGAGGCCGCCGCCCGCCTCAAACGCCGGCCCGCGCGGACCCTGCTCTTTCTGGCCGTCACCGCCGAGGAGAAGGGTCTGCTCGGCGCGGCCCACTACGCCACGCATCCGCTCTATCCGCTCGAACGCACGGTGGCGAATCTCAACGTGGACGGCATGAACCCCTGGGGACGCACCCGCGATGTCGAGGTCATCGGCCGCGGCCAGACCACCTTGGACGAAGTGCTCGAGCGGGCGGCCGCCGGCCAGGGGCGCGTGGTCAAACCCGATTCTGAGCCCGAAAAAGGCCGATTCTACCGCTCCGACCATTTCGAATTCGCCAAGCAAGGCGTGCCCGCGTTGTACCTCAAGGCGGGCGTGGACTACGTGGGCCGGCCGCCGGACTACGGCCTCGCCAAAGTCCGGGAATACCTGTTGCACCACTACCACCGTGTGAGTGACGAAGTACGACCGGACTGGGACCTGAGCGGCGCGGCCGAGGACACCCGCCTGCTGTTCTTGGTGGCCTGGGAAGTGGCGCAGGCCCGGACCTGGCCGGCCTGGAAGCCGGGCAGCGAATTCAAGGCCCGCCGCGACGCGCAACTCCAGGCCCTGGGCAGCCCTTGAGCTTTCTTCAAGTCTCGCCCGAAGGGCCAGGCGCAAGACGTTAAGGACGTACGGCCGCAGGCGCCGTGTCCCGCCCGCCCGGGCCGGTTAGCGACAAACTGTGGACTAGTGCGGAGAAATTGGGATGTAGCGCGGCGGGTACAGCGGGCCGTTGCCCAGGCGGCGCAGGCGCGCGGCGAATTCTTCGATGCCACGCTTTTCCTCCGCGCCCAGGTCGAACCGGATGTGCCGGGTGAGGTATTCGCGGCAGAACGCCGCCGGGTAGTCGCGCCGGGCGGCGATGATCGCCTCCAGCTCGGCCAGGCCACGGTCGCGAGCGGCCCGCAGCAACGCGGCCAGCCCCGCCGCGTCCGCGCCCGGCCGCAGGGTCCAGAGCGCGTACACAAACGGCAGGCCGGTCAGGGCCTGCCAGGCCGCGCCCAGGTCCCAGAGTTGATGCGGGTGACCGGCCCGGGCGAAGTCCAGCGCGCGGTCACCGATGAGCAGCACGGCTTCGCAGGCCGGCGCCGCCGCGTAATCGGGCAACGGCGTGAAGGCCGGACGCAACCCGCGCGCGGCCAGCAGCACCCGCAGCAGGCTCACGCTGGCGAGCGAGGCGGGGTCGCAGTGCACCGCGCGCAACTCCTCGAGCGGGCGGCGGTGCGCCAGCAGGACGCTGCGGACCGGGCCGCGGGAGGCGATGGCGATGCCGTCCAGCGCGGTGTAGGCGGGGTTGCGCAGCCACTCGGTCACGCTCAGCAGGGCGGCGTCGAGCCGGCCGGCGCGGAGCAGTTCCGCCAGGCGGGCCGGCGCGGTGAAGAGCACCCGGTCTTCGAGGCCGCGGGTGAGCGGGACGGCGTTGAGTGATTCCACCGAGCCGAGGCGAAACCCGCCGAGCGCGGGCCAGCCGGGTTGGCGGAGCAAAGGCGAAGCGGCCTCGGGCGAATTCATCCGGGGGAGCGGCGCCTCACGCCGTCGCCAGGTTGGCCTCGATCAGCCCGGGGCGGGTGGACAGGTCGGGCGGGCCGGGCGGCACGTCGCCTTCCCAGACGCGCAGCGGCTCGTAGTAGCTGTTGCGCTGGACCGGCACCCGGCCGGCCTCGCGGATGGCGCGGATCATGGCGGCCTCGGTCTGAAGCTGGCCCGCCGGGGCGCCGGCCATGCGGAAGATGTGTTCTTCGAGGATGGTGCCGTGGAGGTCGTCGGCGCCGAAGCTCAGCGCCACCTGGGCGAGTTTGAGCCCCAGGCCCACCCAGTACGCGGTGAGGTGGTCGAAGTTGTCGAGGTAGAGCCGGCTCACGGCGATGGTGCGGAGGGTGTCGAATCCGGTGGGCGGATGCGCGACCGGCAGTTGGTTGTTTTCCGGCTGGTAGGGCAGGGGAATGAAGGCGCAGAAGCCGCGGGTTTCGTCCTGCAACGTGCGCAGGCGGCGCAGGTGGTCCACGCGGTCGGCCACCGACTCGACGTGTCCGTAGAGCATGGTGCAGGTGCTGCGGCCGCCGAGCCGGTGCCAGGTGCGGTGCACGTCCAGCCATTCCTCGGCGCTTTCCTTGCCGCGGGCGATTTGGGCGCGCACCGCGGGGGCGAAGATTTCCGCACCGCCGCCGGTGAGCGAATCGAGGCCGGCGTCACGCAACGCCACGAGGGTGTCGCGCACGGATCGGCGGGCCAGCCAGGCGAGGTGGAGGATTTCGATGGCGGTGAAACACTTCAGGTGCAGGTGCGGGCCGGCGGCGCGCAGCGCCCGGAGCATCTCGAGGTAGTACTCGAAGGGCAGCGAGGGATGCAGTCCGCCCACGATGTGCAGCTCGGTGATGCCCCGGCTCATCGCCTCGCGGGCCCTGGCGACGATCTGCTCGACACTCAGCTCGAAGCCGTCGGCGTCGCGTTTCTTGCGGGCGAAGGCGCAGAACTGGCAGCTCAGGATGCAGTAGTTCGAGTAGTTGATGTAGCGGTTGAGGATGTAGGTGGCCCGGAGGCCGTTGCGGCGCTGGTTGACGAAGTCGGCCAGCGCGCCCAGCGCGGGGAGGTCGCGGCACGCGAACAAGCGCAGGGCGTCGGCCTCGGAAAGGCGCTCGCCGGCGGCGACCTTGTCATGGAGGTCCCGCAGCGGACTGCGGGCGACGAAGAAATTCATGCCACGACCAGTTAAGCAGCCGCGGGCCGGCATGGCAAATGCCCGCGCCCGCCCGGGAAAACGGTCTTTTCATCGGCCTGCCGCGCCGTACACTGGCGCTTCGGTTTTGCGAACGCTCATTGCATCGTCATGGCTGAAGACAAATCGCCGGTCAAACCCCTCGAGGCGCCCCCGCTGGCGCCGCTCAAGCTCAAACCCCGCCTGGCCCGCACGCCCCGCCAGGCCCCCCGCTACGCCGTCCGCGTCAAAAACCTCGCCGGTCAGGAGGTCGTGGTGGCCGACCCCCGCGCCACCCGGGCGCTGGTGGCGCTGATGAACGTGCACGCCGTCAACGGCGGCGCCGCCTGCCACTGGGGCGGCCCGGCGGCCATGGCCGAGATCAACGCCGCCCTCCATGCCCAGATGTTCGCCGTGGCCGACCGCGAGTGGTACGAGGCCTTTAACTACGTCAACGACGCCGGCCACACCGAGAACGGCGTGTATGCGTTGCGGACGCTTTACGGCTTCGACGGCCTGACCTTCGAGGACCTCAAGGGCTTTCGCAGCCTGACCAGCAAGCTGACCGGCCACGGCGAGTCGCACCTCAACCCCCAGGGCGTGCTCCTGAGCAACGGCCCGCTCGGCTCGGCCCTGCCCCAGGCCCAGGGCCTGGCTCTGGCCGACAAACTGGCCGGCAACGACCGTGTGACCGTGACCGTGATGTCCGACGGCGCGGCCATGGAAGGCGAGGCCAAGGAGGCCTTTGCCGCCATCCCCGGCCTGGCCGGCAAGGGACGGCTCAACCCCTTCGTGCTGGTGATCTCGGACAACGACACCAAGCTCTCCGGTCGCATCACCCGGGACGCCTACAGCCTGGCGCCCACCTTCCAGGCCCTGGCCGTGCTGGGCTGGCACGTCCTCTCCGTGCCCAACGGCCACGACCTCCAGGCCGTGTACCAGGCGCTCGAAAAAGCCCTCGCCGCCGCCCGCGCCCAGCCCACCCGCCCGGTGTGCGTGCTCTGCAAAACCATCAAGGGCTACGGCGTCAAGGCCACCGAGCAAAGCGCCTCCGGCGGCCACGGTTTCCCGCTCACCAGCGGCGAGAAAATCGTCGAGTTCGTCCGCGAAATCTACGGCGGCGAAGAACCGCCCGAGGAACTGGCCCGCTGGGCCCGCGATCTGCGCGCCGACTGGGAAGCGCGCGAGGCGGCCAAAAAAGCCCGGGCCGCCGCCGCGGCCGCCCCCCCGCCACCGCCCAAGGACAAGGTCCAGAGCGGCCTGGCCCGGGGCGCCATCCGCGCGGCGCAAGCGGGCTATCCGGTCTTCTCCGTTTCCTCGGATGTGCAGGGCTCCACCGTCATCAGCGCCTTCCAGAAAAGTTTTCCCGAGCGCTGGATCGAGGTGGGCGTGGCCGAGGCAAACATGATCAGCACCGGCGCCGGGCTGTCCAAACTGGGGTTCATCCCGATCGTGGACACCTTCGCCCAGTTCGGCGTCACCAAGGGCAACCTGCCGCTGACGATGGCCGCGCTGTCCCAGGCGCCGGTCATCGCCATCTTCACCCACTGCGGCCTGCAAGACGCCGCCGACGGCGCCTCGCACCAGGCCACGACCTACTTCGCCGCCGTCAGCGCGATTCCGCACACCGTGGTCGTGGCCCCCTCCTGCGCCGAAGAGGCGGAGGCGTACATGTTCGAGGCCATCAAGCGCCTGGCCGAGGCGCGCAAGGCCGGCGAAGACGGCGAGAGCGTGGTCTTCTTCGTGGGCCGGGAAAACTACCCGGTGAGCCTGCAACCCGGCGCCAAATACGTCTGGGGCCGCCCGCAACTGCTGGCCGAGGGCACGGACGTCGTGCTGGTGGGCTGCGGCCCGTTGGTGGGCAAGTGCCTCGAGGCGGCCCGGGCCCTGGCCGAGCAGGGCATCCGCGCCACGGTCTTCAACCACCCCTTCGTGAACCGGCCGGATGTGGACCTCTTCGCCGCGGCGGTGCGCGACTGCGGCGGACGCCTGGTCACCATCGAGGACCACCAGATCACCGCCGGCATGGGCGCGCAACTCTCCCACGCGCTCTCCCGCGCCGGCGTGGCCCACCGCGTCGTCTCGCTGGGCATCAACGGCGAGTTCGGCCAATCGGCGTACCTGGCCGAACACCTCTACGAAAAACACGGCCTGACCACCGTCAAGCTCATCGAGGCCGCCAAGCGCCTGCTCAGTTGAAAGCGGGTCGAGCCCGCCGGTCCTTCCCGGGCGGCTTTTGACCCGGCGGCGATGGGCCGCTTCACCCGGGCCGTAAGCCGGGGCCGACTCAGCGGAGATCGTGTGGCCGGCCCGGCGGCTTTCCGCTTGCCGAGGGCGGCGCGCGGTGAGACCTTGGCAGCGTCATGAAAACGAGGCTGTGTCTTTTGGTCGGGGCGGTGCTCGCCGGCAGCCTCGCCCCGCAACTGCACGCGCAATACCTGGCCCCCCGCCAGTACCTGCGCCGGCTCGACCCCAACGTGCCCTCGCCGCGACCGGCACCGCCGCCGAGCCCCGGTCTGCCGCCGGGCCCGGTGGTGAGCCCGCCGCCCGCCCTGCCGGCCGCGCCCGCCACCAACACCGCCCGGCTGACCCCCGCCCAAATCGAGGCCCAGAAGCGCGCGGTGGAATTCCTGCGCCAGCGCGCCGAGGCCGGCAACGCCAGCGCCCAGTACGAGTTGGCGCTGCGCTACCTCAACGGCAAAGGCGTCGAGAAAAATCCCGCCGAGGCCCGCAAGTGGCTGACCGCCGCCGCCAAGCAGGACTACGTGTGGGCGAAGAAAAAGCTCGAAGAACTCGCAGCCGCGGGCGAACTGACCGCCACCACCGAGCTTCCCACGGCCACCCAGGCCGCCCCGAAAGCGCCCTCACCCGACGCGCCGGATAAAGCGCCCCCAGCGCCCGGGACCGGGACGGGCCAACCCGAGGCCGGGTCCGAGGCCGCTTCGCCCGCTCCGCCGCCCTCCGCCGGCGTGAAGCGTACCGAGTAGGCACCCCTGGCGGCGCGGGGCGACGCTGGCCGGAACCGCTGCCGGCCACGGCAGGCGCCCGGGTTACGCCTCGGCAACCGGTGCCGCGATTTCGCACCCGCGACTACACGGGGTCTGCCCGGCACACCGGCGGGCAATCCGACCAGAGACTTCCACGCGCCCCAAAGCCGGCCGGGAGTCAGGACGCTTCACGAGAAACGCCGTGAAGCCTCCAGACCAGAGAAGGTCTGCCGACTCCCCCTTCACGGCGCGGGCTCGGGCGTTGGCGGTGGGGCGGCGGGTGGTGTGACGAGGTTTTGCAGCGTGCCCAGGGGGTTGAGCAGTGGCCGCAAAATGCCCGGCACGTGCAGCGGTTTGAGCTCCGGCTGGCCCAGCGTGCCGGTGACTTTGTACTCGAAGACCTTCGCCACCGGGGCCAGGGCCAGGCTGATGAGCGGGCCGATGATCGGCGTGCGGTGGAGGACCTCGGCCACGACGCGCGCGTCCACCCGGCCGTCGAAATCCACCGTACCCCGGTACTGGAGCCGGGCCGGGCCGGCCTCGATGGCCAGGTCGTCCGTGAAGATCACGCTGCGCTGGATGCGGAAACTGGCGCGCGCGGCCGTGGCGCGGCTGTTGCCCAGGCCGGGGACCACCACGTTCAGGGCGCGCGAGAGAAACCCGAAGATGGGCAGGTCCCAGAGCAGGCCGTCCCGCATTTCCACCCGGCCCCGGCCGTGCCAGCTTTTCCAGTCCGCCGTCTGGGCGTCAGTGACGATGAGCGAGAGCGTGGTGATCCCTTCGATCCGGTTGGTGCTTTCGGGCAACACGTCGCGCAGGAGCGCCCGCAGGTCAAACTCCGTGGCCTGCGCCTGGAAGGCATAAATAGCCCCGCCGCCGGGCTGAAGGTTCAGGTCAATCCCGCCCGAAAGCCGGCCGCCGTAAAAGCTCGCCGCCACGTTGGTCACGGACACGGTCTCGCCGCGCCAGCGCACGCCGGCGGTCAGATTGGTGGTGTGGAAGCGCCAGAAACGAAACGGCCCACCCGCCACCTCGAGGTCCAGCGCCGCCGCGTGCCGCTCCTGGCCCACCGGGACCGTGCCGCTCACCGTTACGCGCGGCGGTTGGTCGAAGTGATACGGCTCGAGCGCGGCCGCTATCTCGGGGCCGATGCACCGGGCCACGACCAACGGGTCCATTTGCGTCTGCGCGTTGGTGAGCGTCACCACGCGGCGGTCCAGGTCGTATTCCACCCAGGGCGCCTCGAGCCATTCCGCGCCACGGGTCAGGCGCGCGTCGGTGAAGCGGAGCACGCGGTGGGTCTTGCCCAGCCCGGCGCTCAGCGTCTCGAAAGCCTCGCCCCGGAAGGTGAAGTTCGTGGCCGACACATGGAGCGCGAAGTCCACCGGCTTGGGCGGATTCCAGTTGCCCCACACCTCGCCGGTGACCCGCGGCGGGGTGGGAAACTCGAACAGCGCCACAATCGGCGGCAACGCGTCATCCACCACCGGCGCGGCGGCCCGGGCGTCCAGCGCGCAATCCACCCGCCAGCGAAAATCCCGGGTACGCAGGTCCAGGTCGTACGCCAGCGCGGCCCGGCCCTCCGGGCGCACCAACTCGAGGTCGCGCAGGCGCAGCACCTGATTCGAGACCGTGATCGTCACGCCCGCCACGGCGCAGGGCAATCCCCGGTAACTCACGTCGCGTCCGTCCAGCCGCGCGCGCAGCTCGAGGCCGGGGAGCAATTGCCGGGCGGCGTCCGGTCCCCACGCGTCCCACGGCGGCAGGCGCACCCGGGCGAACCCGGCGGCCTGCGGGGGTTGGGCGTATTGAAATTGGGCCAGCCAACGGCGCATTCCGTCCGAGAGGAGAGTGCCGAGCTTCTGCACGTCGAAGTCCAGCGCCCACTCGACCGCCGTCTCGCGGCTGACGACCTCGAGCCGGCCGCGGGACAACCGCAAGGTGCCGTCGAGCAGCCGGGCCTGCAGGTGGGTGAGCGTCCATTCGGGAAACCCCCATTGCCCGTCCAGGCTCAGGTGGTCCACGACCAGCCCGGGCGTCGTCAGCCCGGAGGCCCGCAACCCCAGACGGACCTCAAACGGCGCCAGCGCCCGCCAAACCGCGGGCAGCGCGGAGAGGGTCGTGTCGGCGGGCCGGCTCCGGGCCGGTTGCACGTCCAGGTCCAGGTCCAACTCGGCAAGCTGAACCTCCCCGCGGCCAAGCGCGCCGAGCTGCACATGCGCGCTTCTCACGTGCGGCGTCCACGCTTCCGCGCCACCGGCCGGCGGGTGCTCGAGTTCGAGGCGGGCCGTCAAGCGCTCGGCTCCGGCCCAGGGCGAGCGCAGCCCGGTCGCGGAAAGGTCCACGGTCGTATGCCCGCCCGGCGCGGACGGCGTCCAGCGGGTTTGCCCGCTCAAGCGGGGTTCGAGCGCGCGGACTTCGCCCGACTCGAGCCCGGCCGCGCGCACCTCCCAGGTCAGGGGCGGGGCCGTGCCGTCGGCGCGCGGCGGCGGAGCCTGCAGGCGGAGCCGCACGTCCCGTGCCCGGCCCGGACGGCTGCTCCACTCGGCCAACGCGGCGTCCAACTCCAAGCCCGGCGCATCGCCGCGCGCCGACGCTTTCCAGTGGGCGAGCACCTGGAGTTCCCGGCCGCGGCCCCACGGCGTGTCCACGCCCGGCACGCGCGCTTGCAGATCTGCGCTCCAAGCATCGGCCCGGCGGGCATCGCCGGCGAAGCGGAGCCGCAGCTCCGGCGGGCTGGCAAAACGGAGGCCCGTCAGGAGGCGGTGCGCGGCGCGCAGGCGGTCGCGCCAGTCGCCAGCCGCGGGGGCGGGTGCGGCGGACGGGGTGCGGGCCGGCGCGCGCCAGAGGGCGAAGCCGTTGGTGAGTGTGCCGTGGGCCTGGAGCGTGGCGCCGAGACAGCGGGCGGAAAACGCGGCGATCCGCCAGAGCGCCGGTTCCGCCAGCTCCAATTGCGCGGCGATGTCGTCCACGACCAGGTCCTCGGGCGGGGCGTTGGTTTCGGCCAGGGGCAACACGGCCCGGCCGTTGCGCAGCGTGAGCGTGCGCACCTCGAAAGTCCGGTCGGCCCACAACGCCCGCCAGTCCAGGTTCACCACCACCTGGGCGAAAGCCACGCGCGGGCTGCCGGGCGAACGGGGCAGGGCCAGGGTGACCTCATCGGCCACCAGGCCGTGATACCAGTGCAGGCGCAGGCGTTGGAAGCCCAGCTCGACGCCGTGCCGGCGCAGCGCGGCGCTGACCTGCTCGCGCGCCCACCGGGGCACGCCCACCTGGTGCAGGTAAAACGCGCCCAGCAACGCCAGCAGCGCGATCAGCAACGCGGCCAGCCGCAAACCCCGGAAGGCCGCCCGCCAGCGGCGTCGGGTGGGGGATGAGGCGGGCGCGGGCATTTCACGGGGCGGGCGGCGGCGCGGCCGGTTCCGGCAGCGAGAGGTCGCTGAGCACGAATTCGTAGATCGCGGCCGGGCACTCGAAGACCACCGTGCCGGGCGGCTCGGGCAAGGTCACCGCCGCGTAGGTGCGGCCGCTGGCGGCGCGGCGGCCGAACCGCACCCGGTAGGGCGGCTCCGGCGCGGCGCCGCGCAGCTCGAGGGTCACTTCGTGAGCGCCGCTGACGATGCCGTAGCCGGGGAGGGCGTCGGCGCCCTGGGCCACCCAGCGTTCGGCGCGCAACTGGCCCAGCCGGTAGGCGGCTTCCTCGAGTGTGATCGAATTGGGCGGCGGCCCCGAGCCTTCGGCGGCGGCCCATTGCATGGGCCCCAGCCGGACCAGTTTGCGCTCGCGGCCCTGGGCGCGGATGGTGATGGCGGCCAAGTCGTTGGTGCTCACGTTCCAGAGGCGGCGGTCGCGCAACTGGTAGGCCGCGCGCGGCAACCGCACCGGGTCCAGTGCCAACACCACCGAGTTTTCGAGCGCGCGCCGGGCGTAGAACCGATAGCCGGCGGGCAGGCCGTAATCCACCCGCGCCAGCACCGGCGCCGGCGCGGTGGCGTTGGTGGCAGCGCCCAGCAGGACGTATTGCCGGCGCGGCGGGTCCAGGCCGTAGGGGGCGAAGTCCGTGGCCACCTCGCGCTCGAAGCCGAGGAATTCGAGCGCGGCCATCTCGGCCAGCGCCTCGAGCACCAGCACGCGGTCGGCCGGGGCCGGGTAGGGCTCGACGATGCGCCAGTCCTCGCCCGGGCCGCGCGTCAGGGCGAACGCTTCATCGGCGCGCCCCTCGAGGCGGTGGACCTGGTCGGGGTCGAAGATCATCAGGCGGCGGTCGCAGAAGTTGGTGAATCCGTCGAACCAGGGGCGCAGGGGCGCGCCGGGCACGAGCACCACGTTCGAGAAGGTCGAAAGCCACACCGGCAACAGGTCCGGCTGCTCGGGCAAGGGGCGGCCGAGTTGGAGGCGGAGCAATTCGTTGGTGCCGCGGGCGAAGACCAGTTCCCGTTGCGGCGGGGCCAGGCCGAAGTTTTCGGGCTCGGTCAGCGGGGGGTCGGCGGCGAACCGCACCACGCGCAGCAGGTCCAGCTCCTGAATGAGGTGTTCGAGCAGCGCGGCGTTGGCACGGGTGGGCAGGGGCCTGTTCAGAGTCCAGACGCGCGTGGCGGGGTCGCGCAGCGCTTCGAAGCCGTTGGTGAGCGGGCGCACCTCGATCCGGTCGAAGGCCAGGCGGCTCACGTGGACCAGCGTGGTGTCGCGCCAGGCGTCGAACGAGGCCGGCACGGCCGCCAGCAGCGCGGCGTCCACCGCCTGCAGGCCGTCGCGGCCCACCACTTGCACGAACACCTGGCCGCCGACGCTGGCGGGGCGGCTCAGGTGCAGGGTGAGCGGGCCGCCCTCGCCGTCGAGTTTGAGGACCAGGGCCGGCGGCACCAGCCCGTAGGCCGCCAGGGCGTTGGTCTGGCGCAACACTTCGCCGGCGGAGATGCGGGCGCGGCTGGGCGTCTCGGCCAGGATTTGCAGGAAGCGTTCCACCGGCTCGGGGCGGGCGGGGTAGAGCAGCGGGGCGCGGAAGAACCAGGTGTTGGTGCCGCGCTCGAGCACCACCGGGCGGTTGGTGCCGCTGCGGAATTCCAGCCGCTGGATGCGCGCCGGGTCCAGGCCGGGCAGCAGGCGCGCGGCCTCGAGCTGGCGCTGCGCCGAGGAGCGCGTGTCCCGCTCGAAGAGCAGAATGAACAGCCCCAGGACCAGGGCCGCGCCGACCAGCCATTGCGTGGTGCGCCGTTTCATGGTGTCCCGCTCGCCGTCACATTCGCCGCCGCCACCAGACCAGCCCGCCCAGCCCCAACGCGGCGCCCGGCAGCACCGCCAGCAACGTCCAGCGTGCTCGCACCGTCTGGGCGGGCGTGAGCGCCAGGCGGTATTCGTGCAAAGGCCGGGCCGCCAGCCCGGCGAGGTCTTCCGGGCGGTCCAGGAGCCAGTTCACCGCCAGGCTGGCGAAATCGAGATTGGCGGCGCTGACGATCAGTTCGTTGCCCAGAAAGAGCGACTCGCCCACCACGATGAGCCGGGCCGCGGCCAGGTCCGCGCCCAGGCCCGGGATGCCGCCGCGCTCGACCGCCACGGCCAGCGGCACCGCGCCGCGCGCGTCGCGCCCGGGCACGGTCTGCGGCACGCCGGCGGGGCTGACCGCGCTGGCGGTGTAGCCCTGCACGCTGGTGAAAAACAGCGGCTGGGCGCGCGCGTCGGCGCCCACCCCGGCCCCGGCCCGGGGGGCGACCGCGCGGGCCAGCACCAGGTGCAACTGTCGGTCCAGGAGCGGCGAGGTCACGGGATGCGCGGCGAAGTTCGAGATGATCAGGTCGTTGCCCCGGATGGTGCGGGCGGGGTCGAAGACGTAGTTGTCCGCCACCTGCACGCCCCAGGCGGCGAGGAAGTCCTCGAGGCCGGTGCGGGTGCGCTGGGCGCGGTAGAAGCTCAGCAGGGCCAGCAACCGGCCGCCGCGCTGCAGGTAGCGCTGGAGCTTCTCCAACTCGCCAGCCTCGAGGGGCGAACGCGGCCCGGCCACGACCAGCAGGGAACACTCCGGCGGGAGGTCGTTGGTGCCGGTCAATTCGAGCGGCTGCACCGCGATGCCCTTTTGCCGGAGCAACCCGGCCAGGCGGGTGTAGCCGGTCAATTTGTCGTCGCTGGTCGGATCGTGCTCGCCGTGGCTGCGCAGAAAGGCGGCGGTCAGGGGCCGGGTTTGCTGCACGGCGGCCAGCGCGGCGGTGAACAGCGCCTCGCCCTTGAACCCGGACCGCCGGACCGTGCCGCTCCCGGTCAGGAGCGGCCCCAGGTCGTACTCGGACAACTCGGCGGCGCGCACGATGCGCGTGCGGGGGCCGCTCTCGAAGACCACCAGGTCGGCCTCGCTCGAGGGTAGTTGGTGCCGCTGGGCGACGAGCTCGGCCCGTCCGGGGTCGCGCCGGTAGTCCACGTGCTCGAGTTTGAGGCGCGGGCAGGCGTAGGCGTACTCGGTCAGGAGCCCGTACACGGAGGGGAACAGGGCGTGCTCGCGGTCGAAGAGCACGGTCACGCTGACCTCGTTGGTGAGCCGGGTCAGCACGTCGCGGGTCACGGGCGAAAGCTCGAAGCGCGCGTCCACCGTCCAGTGCAGGCGCCGGTAGTGGCGGGCGGCGAGGTAATTGACCATGACCACGATCGCGGTGAGCGCGGCGACGGCCAGGAGGACCTGTCCCGCCACGCGCAGGCGCCGGGCGACGGAGAAGGTGGGTTCGGCGGGGGGCGGCGGGTTCATGTCATTTCCAGCGGCGGCTTTCGACCACCTTGACCGTCAGAAACACCAGCCACACCGTGAGGCTGAGGTGAAAGACCACGGGGCGCGTGTCCACCACGCCGCGCACGAAGTCCTCCATGTGCGTGAGCAGCGAGACGTGGTTCACCACGGCGGCCAGCCAGCCGGCGCCGGCGCCGACACTCGAGCGCAGAAAGCTCACCAGAAACAGTGTCACTCCCATCGCCAGGGCCAGCACCGCGGCGAGAATCTGGCTGCGCGAGAGAGCGGACGCCAGGCAGCCCATCGCCACGTACCCCCCGCCCAGCAGGGCAATGCCCAGGAAGGTGCTGGCCACCGGCCGCCACTCCAGCGGGTGGTGCTCGGGAATGTAGCCGCGCACCACGGCCAGGCAGAGCAACAGCGGCAGCCAGGTGACCAGGTAAAACGCGAAGGCGGCGGTGCACTTGGCCAGCACCACCGTCGCGTCGCCCACCGGCGCGGTCATGAGCGTCTCGAAGGTGCCCGTGGCCCGTTCCTGGGCGAAGAGCCGCATGGTGATCAGCGGCGGGGTCACCAGCCACACCAGCCAGAAGTACATCGTGTCGTAAAAGACCTCCGTCAGTGGGGCGTTGAGCGTTTCGCCGTTGAAGGCCTCCAGCAGGCTGACAAACCCCAGCCCCAGCAGGAACAACACCGCCGCCACGGTCACGTAACTGCTCAGGGCGTAGAGGTACCCCCGCAGCTCGCGGTGCACGAGGATGAGGTACGGGCGCATGGGTTACTCCTCGGCTTCGGGTTCCGGGCGGGTCAGCCGGAGGTAAATTTCCTCGAGGCTCTGCTGCCCGCGGGTCAGTTCGCGCAACGGCCAGCCGCGCGCCACCGCCAGGGCGTACACGGCCGGGCGCAGGTCGCTCGCCCCGCGGGGCGTCAAGACGCAGCGCACGTAGCCATCGTCCACCGGCGCGCAGGCGCAGCGTTCCACGTCCGGATGCCCGGCCCAGCACGCCTCGAGGTCCGCCCGCGGCGCGGCCATCTCGAACACCACCTCGCCCCGGGAGCGAAGTTGCCGGCGCAGGTTCGCCGGGGTGTCCGCCGCCAGGATGCGCCCGGCATGCAAGATCAACACCCGCCCGCACGTGGCCTCGATCTCCGGCAGGATGTGCGAGGAGATCACGATCGTTCGCTCCCGGGCCAGCGCGCGAATCATGTCCCGCACCGCCCGGAGCTGGTGGGGGTCCAGGCCGATGGTGGGCTCATCGAGCAGGAGCAACCGCGGCTCGTGCACCAGCGCGTCCGCCAGGCCCACCCGCTGGCGGTAACCTTTCGAGAGCGTGCCGATGATTTTGCGGGTCACGTCCGTCAGGCCGCACTGCTCGAGCACGGCGTCCACCCGCGCCCGGCAGGCGGCGCGGCTCAGGCCCTTGAGCCGGGCGCGGAACCGCAGGTACTCGCCCACCCGCAGGTCCGGGTACAACGGGTTGTTTTCCGGCATGTACCCGATCTGACGGCGCACGGCGTCGGCCTCGAGGAAAACGTCCCGACCGGCTACGCGCACGGTGCCGCTGGTGGCCGGCAGGAAGCAGGCCAGCACGCGCAGGATGGTGCTCTTGCCCGCGCCGTTGGGGCCCAGCAAGCCCACCACCTCGCCGGCGCCCACGGTGAAGCTCACGTCCGCCACGGCCACCTGGCGCCCGTAGCGCTTGGTCAGCGCGCGGACCTCGATCAGGGGCGGCTCGGTTTGGGGGACCTCAGCGGACATGGAGTGTGACCTGCCCGCGCTGGGGCAGGATCAACCGGCCGCTGCGCAGCAGCCGCAACAGGTCCACCCGCACCGGGTCGCCGGCCGCGCGATTGTACAGCCGGCGGGCGGCGGCCACGACGTCGTCCGGCATCTGGCCGTCCAGGGCGAGGAGGATTTGCCCGCGCTGGATGCCGACCCGTTCGGCTTCCGAGCCGGCCTCGACCCCGGCGATGTACAGGCCCGCGGGGCTCATCAGCCCCAGGCGCGCGGCCTGTTCGCGGGTCAGCTCCTGCACCGTGAGGCCGAGCTTCTGGCGGATGAGGGCCGCGTTGAACACCGTGGCCTCGCGCACCAGGCGGACGGTCAGCTTCAACGACGCGCCGCCGCGCTGCACCTCGAGCGGCACGTCCCGGCGGTCCCCGGCCGCGAGCAGGCGCTGGTTGAACTCGATGAACCCCGCCGGCCGCACGCCGTCCACCCGCTGCACATGGTCGCCCACCCGCAGCCCCGCGCGCTCGGCCGGGCTGCCCGGCTCGATCGCCGCCACGATCAGGTCGCTGCCGGCCGGGCGCACGCGGGCGCCGAACCAGAGCCGCTCGCGCTCGGGGGAAAACAGCTCGGTGAGCGCCTCGGAGACGCGCTTGATGGGGATGGCAAAGCCGATGCCCTGGCCCTCGCGGTACACGGCCACGTTCAGGCCGATGAGTTCGCCGCGCAGGTTGATGAGCGGGCCGCCGCTGTTGCCGGGATTGATGGCGGCGTCGGTTTGCAACCAGTCCTCAATGCCCAGCGGGCCCTCCTCCCCGGCCGGCCGCCGGCTCTTCGAGCTGAGGATGCCCTGGCTGACCGAGCCGCCAAGGCCGAAAGGATTGCCCAGCGCGATCACCGTCTCGCCCAGCAACAGGTCGTCATCCGCGGCAAAGCGCACCGCCTTGAAGCGCTCGCCCGGGGCGGCCTTGAGCTTGAGCAGGGCCACGTCGTGGCTGGCGGTGCCGGCCACGCGCTCGGCCTCGTACACCCCGCCGCCGGCCTCGTCGGTGAGCTTGACCCAGATGCGGCTGGCGCGGCGCACCACGTGCTCGTTGGTCAGGAGGTAGCCGGTTTCGTCAATGATCACTCCCGAGCCCAGGCTGTACTGCGTCTCGACCGGCCGCCGCCGGTAGTACGGCTCCCAGAACTCGCGCAAGAGCGCCTCGAACGGGTCGCTCACCTCGACAATGGTCTCGGTGCCGATGTTCACCACCGCCGGCAACACCTGGGCCACGGCCTCGACCGTGGGCGTGCGGCGCACGTCCGGCTCGGCGCCCCGGGCCAGCACGGCCAGCAGACCCCAGCCCAGCAGCGCGGCGACCCGCCGGCCCCGCGCCCGGACGGGGCGCGCCCCTGCACTGCGTGGTCGGTCTGGCATGGTTACGGCCCGCGGCGCCGGGCTCCGGGTTCGCCGCGGATGGAACGGATTTGACACCGCACTTGACTTACCAAACGCCCCGCCGGAAAAGCAACGCCAAGGTGCACCCCTGCCCACCCGGAACGTACGAACGCTGGCGCGGCGAGCCGCGCGCGCTGACATTGCGCGAGGCGGACGAACCCGCCGCCCCGCCAGCCGAGAGCCTGCTCCAGCGCATCTGGGCCCACCAACGGCTGCGCCGCGACGCGCTGGCCACGTTCGACGGCCGGCCCCTGGTCGTGCTTCATCCCGGTTTCCCCAACCCCGAATCCGGCCCGGATTTCCGCGACGCCCTGCTCCAGTTCGCCGACGCCGCGCCCGTGACCGGCGACGTGGAAGTGGACCTCCGCCCCGCCGCCTGGCGCCAGCACGGCCACGACCGCAACCCCGCCTTTCGCCGGGTGCGCCTGCATGTGGTCTGGTCCGCGCGCCCGGCCGAGCCGCTGGCCCTGCCCACGCTGGCCCTGGAAGCAGTCTTGGACGCGCCGCTCGAAGCCCTCAACGACCAACTCGGCGCCGCCCGCCTGGCGGACTGGCCGGCGGCCTTGCGCGGCGCCTGCACCGGGCCCTTGGCCGCGCTGGACGCCACCACCCTCACCGCCCTGCTCGACCAAGCGGCCAACACCCGCCTGCGCCTCAAGGCCGCGCGCTTCGCCGCCCGCGCCCGTCAGGCGGGCTGGACGCAAAGCCTGTGGGAAGGCCTCTTCGCCGCGCTCGGTTACAAGCACAACGCCTGGCCCATGCGCCGATTGGCCGAACTTTCCGGCCGTGTGCTCGCGGACCTCGAGTCCCGACCGCCCGCGCCCTTCGAGCTCCAGGTCCGCCTGCTCGGCCTGGCGGGCCTCCTGCCCGACCAACCCACCCGCCGCCACGCCGCGAATGACGCCTGGCTGCGCCGCGCCTGGGACCTCTGGTGGCGCTGGCGCGCCGGCGTGGCCGACTGCGTCCTGCCCCGCGCCGCCTGGCGCCTGCACGGCACCCGGCCCGCCAATCATCCCCAACGCCGTCTCGCCCTGGCCGCTCATTGGCTGGCCACGCCCGACTGGGCCGAGCGCTGGCCGGCCTGGCTGCGCGCCGCGGGCGATTCGCCCCGCGCCGCCGTGGCCGAATTGCAGCGCCTGCTCATGCCGGAACCCGACCCGTTTTGGGAAAGTCACTGGACCTTGACCGGCGCGCCCTTGCAAACGCCGCAGCCCTTGCTGGGCGCCGCCCGCGCCACGGACCTCGCCATCAATGTCCTCCTGCCCTGGTTGCACGCCCGCGCCGAAGCGGGCGCCGATCCCGCCTGGAGCGAACAGGCCGCGCGCCTGTATCTGGCCTGGCCCGCCGCGCAGGACAACGCCCGGCTCCGGCTGGCGCGGGCCCGCTTGCTGGGCGGTCGGCCCGCTCCCCGACCGGCGCGCGCCGCTGCGCAGCAGGGGTTGCTGCAAATCCTCGAGGACTTTTGCGGAGCCGCCAACGCGCGGTGCGAAGGTTGCCGGTTCCCCGACCTGGTGCGCCGCCTGGCCGCAGGGAAAGACAACGCCCTCGCCGCCCCGCCGGCGGAACCCCCTTGAATTATGCCCAAGACCCTGGACGTGCTCGGCCTCGGCTGCACCGCCGTGGATGACCTGGTGTTCGTGCCGCGTTTCCCGGCGGCGGACAGCAAGCTGCGCGTGAGCCGGCGCGAGCGGCAGTGCGGCGGGCTCACCGCCACGGCCCTGGTGGCCGCGGCCCGGCTGGGAGCACGCGCGGCCTATGCCGGTACCCTCGGCGAGGATGCCGACTCGGCTTTCGTGCGGACCGCCCTCGAGCGGGCGGGGGTCCAAACCCACCTGGTCGTCCGCCGGCCCGGCGTGCGCCCGGTCCGCTCGGTGATCCTGGTGGACGAGTCCACCGGGTCGCGGACGATTTTGTATGACGTGAGCCAGGCTGGCGGCGCCCACCCGCGTCGGCCCGCGGCGGCGGTGTTCGCCCGCAGCCGGGTACTGCTGGTGGACGGCTGGGGCATGGACGGCCAGTTACGCGCGGCGCGCCTGGCCCGGCGGGCCGGGGTGCCGGTGGTGGGCGACCTGGAAAGTTTCGACCGGCCGCGCTTCGAGGAACTGCTGGCGCTGACGGACCACTTGATCGTCTCGGAGGATTTTGCCCGGCGGTACACCGGGGCGGCCGAGGCCGCGGAAGGCGCGCGGCGTCTGTGGCGGCCGGACCGCGCGGTGGTGGTGGTCACCTGCGGCGCGCAGGGCGGCTGGTGGCTGGCCGCCGGGATGGCCGGGCCGCGGCGTTACGCCGCCTTCTCCGTGCACGTGGTGGACACGACCGGGTGCGGCGACGTGTTTCACGGCGCTTACGCGGCGGCGCTGGCGCGCGGGTGGCCGCTGGAAGTGCGCTTGCGCGTGGCGGCGGCGGCCGCGGCGCTCAAAGCGACACAGCCCGGCGGCCAGGCCGGCTGCCCGAGTGGGGCGGCGGTGCGGCGGTTTTTGCGGAGCGCCGTCGGCGGCAACGCGGCGTGAACCGCGCCGCGGTTCAGCGCGCGAGCCGGCCGGTGGTCAGTTCGCGGACCAGGCGGTCGGCCCGGTACACGGCGCGCAGGGCCTCGAGGATGCCGCGGCTGTCCACGCTGAGGCTGCGGGCCAGGGTGTCGTCGTAAGCAAAGTCCAGCACCAGCGAGTGGAGGTTGCCGTCGAAGATGACGCCCACGAATTCGCCGGCGCGGTTGACCACCGGGCTGCCGGAGTTGCCGCCGATGATGTCGTGCGTGCCCACGAAGTTCAGCGGCGTGTCCAGCTTCAGGGCGGCGCGGCGCTTGAGCCAGCGCTCGGGCAGGTCAAAGGGCGGCCGCTGCCGCATCTCGGTGGCGCGTTGGTACAGACCGGCAAAGGTGGTCCAGGGCGGCAGCGTGCGGCCGTCTTCCTCGTAACCGCGCACGGTGCCGTAGGCCAGGCGCAGGGTGAAGGTGGCGTCGGGGTAGGTCCCGGCGCCCTGCAGGGCAAAGCGCGCGCGGGCCAGCACGGCATGGGCCTGGCGCTTGCGCTCGTCCTGGACCTCGAGGCGGCGGCGCACCGCGCGGGCCTCGGCGTCCACCAGCCGGGCCAGTTCGATCATGGGGTCGGCCGCCGCTGTCACCGCCGCGGCGCCGCCCTGGTAGAGGCGGCGGCGCTCGGCCACGTCGCGCACGCGAGTGCCGGCTACGAGGCTCGCGGCGCGGGCGCGGGGCGAGCGGCCGGCCAGGACTTGTTGCACCAGGGGGTCGGCCCACCCGAGCTTTTCGGCCAGGAAAGTCAGGGAGTCGGCGAGGGTGAGGGTTTCGAGGTCCTCGTAGATCGGCTTGGTGGAAAAGAGGTCCAGCTCGAGCGAGGGGCGGTTCGAGTCGCGAAACTCGGGCAGGCGCTCGCCGTTGGGCTTGGGGAATTCCTCGCCGGCGCGCAGCAGGGCGCGGGCGATGCGGAAGGATTCGGCATGGAAGGCGTGGCCGGCCTCGAGCAGCCGGTAGCGCAGGGCGTCGGCGGCCATGGCCTGTTGTGCGGCGGCAATTTGCTCGAAGGCGGCGGCGACCTCGCGGGCTTCGGGCCGGCTGGCCATGGCGGCTTTGAAGGCCTCCTCGGCCCGGCGGCGGGCGCCCATGAAGGCGGGGTCCATGAGCCCGGCCAGGCCGCCGTCGCGGGCCTTGCGGCTGTTTTGGACGCCGAAGAGGTCGTCCTTGGCGCGGCGGGCGTTCTCCTCGCTGCGGGCGCTCCAAGCGGTGAGCAGGACCTCCTGGCGCTTGAGCCACTCGAGGGTGTAGGGGAACTGCACGTCGCGCAGGTACTCAAGTTCGGCCACGGTAAGCAGCCGGCTGGTGCGGCCGGGGTGGCCGCTGACGAAGGTCAACTCGCCGTCTTGCACGCCAGTCCGGGACCAGCGCAGGAAATGCGGCACGCGCGCGGGCCGGCCGTCCTCGTAAACGCGGAACAGGCAGATGTCCAGGTCGTACCGGGGGTACTCGAAATTGTCGGGGTCACCGCCGAAGAAGGCGATTTGCTGCTCGGGGGCGAAGACCAGGCGCACGTCGGTGTAGCGTTTGAAGCGGTACAGGTGGTAGGCGCCTCCCTGGTACAGGGTGACCACGTCGCTGCGCAGGCCGGTGCGCTCGAGTGATTCCTTCTCGAGGGCCGCCATGACGGCGCGCCGGGCCGTAAAGGCCTGCTCGGGCGTGGCGTCGCGCGGCACGGCGGCGTTCACCCGTTCGGTGACATCCTCGATGCTCTGGAGCACGTTCAACTCGAGGTCCACGCAGCGGACCTCGTCCTCCGGCCGGCGGGCGTAAAAGCCGTCGCGCAGGTAGTTCTTTTGCGGGGTGCTGAGTTTCTGGAGGGCGTCGGCGCCGACGTGGTGGTTCGAGATGATCAGGCCGTCCTCGCTCACGAACGAGCCGGAGCCGCCGCTGTTGAAGCGGACCGAGGCCTGCATGAGGTGTTCGAGCCACGCCTCGGTGAGCTCAAAGCCGTAGGTCTGACGAATGAGCTCGCGCGGCGGGGCGTTGAACAGCCACATGCCCTCGTCCGCGCGCGGGGCGAGGGGGGCCAGCAGGGCGGTGCTCAGACACAGGGTCATGAGGGGACGGGCGTGAGAAACCAGCAGGTTCATGATGTTGATGCGCCGGCGGGGTGCCGTCGGCGCGCCCAAGATGCGGACGCGGCCGGGATTTTCAAATGCGAAGTGGTCCCGGCCGAACAGAAAAAGCGGCCGCCAGCGACCGCACGCCAGGACACTGCCGCGTGGTAGGGCCGCGCTGCGGCGCGGCCGGAGGGGCGGCGCCGGCGCAGCGGCGCCCCACCTCGTGAAGCGTCTGGCGTGCGCCGGCTCGCCGGCGCTGTCGGGCGGCGTGGCGCAAACTTTCAGTCGCCGGAACTCGGTTCCCCGACCCGCCGGGCGCGCGAAAAGCCCGGGGCCCAAATCGGGCGAGGACGCCGGCGCTCCCGGACGGTAGATGGTCGCTGCCGACCACGGCTTGGTAGGCCGTACCAACCGGAGAAAAATGCGGCAGCAAGCTGCCGCACTCCAAACGCTGCCGTGAGGTAGGGCCGCGCTGCGGCGCGGCCGGAGGGGCGGCGCCGGCGCAGCGGCGCCCC
>CAYXPA010000038.1:32012-35341 GCA_964466945.1 uncultured Verrucomicrobiota bacterium
AGGTAGGGCCGCGCTGCGGCGCGGCCGGAGGGGCGGCGCCGGCGCAGCGGCGCCCTACCTCGCCAAGCGTCTGGCGTGCGCCGGCTCGCCGGCGCAGTCGGGCGACAGCCTGCCAGCACCGGAGCGCGGACTTTCGGCTTGCTAGGCCCGGTCGTCATTTGCTAAGCAGGGGGCATTCTTTTATGGCTGCAATCGGGCGGTTTCAAAAAGGTGACGACATCTTCTACGCCAAGGTCGTGGACGGTGAATTGTACCGGCTGATCGGGGATGTGTTCGGCTCGCCCTCCTTCGAGAAGAAGCCCACCTCGCTCAAAGGCGTCAAGACGCTGGTGCCGGTGGCGCCCTCCAAGGTGATCGCGGTCGGGTTGAACTACGCCGACCACGCGCGCGAGTCGGGCAAGCCCCTGCCCAAGGAGCCGCTGTTCTGGCTCAAGGCGCCCACCTCGTTGCTGCCGGACGGGGGCAAGATCGAGATTCCCTTCCCGAACCACCGCGTGGACTACGAGGCCGAACTGGCCATCATCATCGGCCGGCGCGTGCGCAACGTGACGCCCGCCGCCGCCGCCCGGTACATCTTCGGCTATACCGCCGCCCTGGACATCAGCGACCGCACCATCCAGGAGTCCGAAAGCCAGTGGGCGCGGTGCAAATCCTTCGACACCTTCACCCCCTTGGGGCCGTACGTGGAGACGAAGATTGACCCGCACGAGCTGTCCATCCAGCTCTTTCAAAACGGGCAGTTGCGCCAGAACTCGAACACGGGGCAGATGATCTTCAACTGCTTCCAGTTGGTCAGCTTCATCTCCACCAACATGACCCTGCTGCCCGGGGACGTGATCCTGACCGGCACGCCCAGCGGCGTGGGGCCGATTGCTTCCGGCGACCGGCTCGAGGTGCGGATTCAGGGCCTGGCCCCGCTGGTCAACACCGTCAAGTAGCGGCGGCCCCGGCCGACTTTTCCCCCGTGCTCCCCGGGGCCCGCGCACCGGCCCCGCCCGCCAAGATTTATGCGCTGGACCCAGACCTTCATCCCCACCCTCAAAGAAACGCCGGCCGACGCCGAGATCGTCTCGCACCAACTGCTCCTGCGCGCCGGCTTGGTGCGCAAGCTCACCGGCGGGCTCTACACCTTCCTGCCGCTGGGCGTGCGGGTGCTCCGCAAAATCGAGCAGATCATCCGCGAGGAAATGGACCGCGCCGGCGCGCTCGAGGTGGCCATGCCCTGCCTGCAACCCCCCGACCTCTGGCAGCAAAGCGGCCGCTACGTCACCGCCGCCGAGGTGCTCTACCACGTCTTCGACCGCGCCAAGAAGGAATGGGTGCTCAGCCCCACGGCCGAGGAGGTCATCACCCACCTGGCCGCCAACGAACTGGGCTCCTACCGCCAGCTTCCGAAAAACTTCTACCAAATCGGCGTCAAGTTCCGGGACGAAATCCGCCCGCGCTTCGGTCTGATGCGCGCCAAGGAGTTCCTCATGAAAGACGCCTACAGCTTCGACGTGAGCGACGAAGCGGCCCGGGCCAGCTACGAACGGATGTACCGCGCCTACGCCCGCATCTTCGCCCGGTGCGGCCTGCGCACCTTCGCGGTCGAGGCGGACACCGGCGTCATCGGGGGCAGCCTCTCCCACGAATTCATGGTGCCGGCCGAAACCGGCGAAAACGAGGTGGTGTACTGCGACGGCGGCACCTACGCCGCCAACCTCGAAAAAGCCACCAGCCGCGGCCCACTCACCCCCACCCCCGCCGCCAGCACCGGGCCGGCCCCGGAAAAATTCCCCACCCCCGGCGTGCTCACCATCGAGGCCCTGGCCGCCCCGCCGTACCAGGTCCCCGCCCACCATCAGATCAAAACCCTGGTGTACCTGCTGGACTCCCGGCCGGTGCTGGTGCTGCTCCGCGGAGACGACCAGTTGAACGAGGCCAAACTCTTGGCCCACACCGGCGCGGCCCGCGCCCGCCCGGCCACGCCCGAGGAATGCCTGGCCACGCTCGGCGCCCACCCCGGCTCGCTGGGCGCGGTGCGGTCCACCCTCAAGCAGCCCGTGCGCGTGTTGGCCGACCTCGCCCTGCGGGGCGCCGCCGGCATGACCACCGGCGCCAACGAAGACGGTTTCCACCTCCGGCACGTGGACGTGGCCCGCGATCTGGCCGTGGATGACTGGGCCGACCTGCGCACCGTGCGCGCGGGCGAACCGGACGTGGCGACCGGCCAACCCCTGAAAATCCGCCGCGCCATCGAGGTGGGCCATGTCTTCAAGCTCGGCACCAAGTACAGCGAAAAACTCAACGCGCTGTTCCTGGATGAGGCCGGCCAGCGGCACCCGGCCGTCATGGGCTGTTACGGCATCGGCGTCACCCGCACCCTCCAGGCCATCATCGAGCAACAGCACGACCAGGACGGCATCCTCTGGCCGCTGTCCACCGCGCCCTACGCCGTGTGCCTCACGCCGTTGAACGTCGCCCCGGACAGCCCGCCCCGGCGCCTGGCCGAGGAACTTTACGCTGAACTGACCACCCGCGGTGTCGAGGTGCTGCTGGACGACCGCGACGAGCGCCCCGGCGTGAAATTCAAGGACGCCGACCTCATCGGCATCCCCCTGCGGGTCAACCTCGGCGAAAAGGCCCTGGCCCGGGGCGAGGTCGAGCTCAAACCCCGCGCCGGAACCCTCCGCGCGGTGAAAATCGAAGCGGCGCGGGACGCCATCCTGGAGTGGCTGGCGGCCGAACACGCCCGCCTGGCCGCCGCCGTGCCCGCCGCCTGAGCCGGAGCAATTCGGTTGATTCCGGGTGGCACGGCCAACCTGGCCGTGGTCGGCGGCAGCCTGCCGCCGACTCCGAGTCTGCGAGCCGCCCCACCAAAAGGTGCGCTTGAAATGGCTTTCCTGCGGCGGGCTGGTAGCCCGCCGCCACGGGCCAGTGGCCCGTTCCACCCCCGGTTAGACTGCATCGTTCCGCCTCAGCGCGGCCGGCTCCGGGATTGCCCGCCGGCCCCGCCCGGTCCAATTATCGGGTCCCGCGCCCGGCCTCGTGCCGTGCCCGCGCGTGCCATGGACAAACTGCTGCTCATAGACGACGAGCGGGACATGCACTACTCGTTCCGGCGGATTTTCGACGCGCCGGACCTCGAGTTGGTCACCGCCGCCAGTGGCGAGGAAGGCTTGCGCCTGGCGGCCAGTTGCCGGCCCGACCTCGTGCTGCTGGACATCCGCTTGGGCGGGATCAACGGCCTGGAGACCCTCCGCCGCCTGCGCCAGTTGGACGCCCGCCTGCCGGTCATCCTCATGACCGCCTACGGCACCACCCAGACCGCCATCGAGGCGATGAAG
>CAYXPA010000039.1:0-35046 GCA_964466945.1 uncultured Verrucomicrobiota bacterium
GACATGTCGAGTTGCACGAGCGACTTGGCGTCGCCGAACATTTGCTCGGCCAGCGTCTTGGCCAGGAGGGTCTTGCCCACGCCGGTGGGGCCAAGCAGGGCGAAAGTGCCGATGGGCCGCTTGGGGTCCTTGAGGCCGGCGCGCGAGCGGCGCAGGGCCTTGCAGAGGGCGACGACGGCTTCCTGCTGGCCGATGACGACCTTCGTCAGCTCCTTCTCCATGTCCAGGAGCTTGCGGGCCTCGTCCTGGCCCATGCGCTGGAGCGGGATGCCGGTCCACTTGGCCACGACCTGCATGATGTCTTCCTCGTCCACGCGCACGCGCTTCTCGTCGCGGTTGACCTTCCACTCGGCGAGGATGGCCTCGAGCTTCTCCTTGGCCTGCTTTTCCTTGTCGCGCATGGCCGCGGCGCCCTCGAAGTCCTGTTCTTTAATGGCGCGCTCCTTGCGGCGGCGGATTTCCTCGATCTCGGTCTCGAGGTGTTTGACGTCGGGCGGCCGGGTCATGGCGCCGATGCGGGCGCGCGAGCCGGCTTCATCCATGACGTCAATGGCCTTGTCGGGGAGGTAGCGGCCGGTGATGTAGCGGTCGGAGAGCTTGACGGCGGCCTCGAGGGCCTGGTCGGTGAGCTCGATCTTGTGGTGTTCCTCGTATTTCGGGCGCAGACCGCGGAGAATCTGGATGGCTTCCTCGACCGAGGGCGGCTCGACCTTGACGGTCTGGAAGCGGCGTTCGAGGGCGGCGTCTTTCTCGATGTACTTGCGGTACTCGGTGAGGGTGGTGGCGCCGATGCACTGGAGTTCGCCGCGGCTGAGGGCGGGTTTGATGATGTTCGAGGCGTCCATTGTGCCCTCGGCCGAGCCGGCGCCCACGATGGTGTGCAGCTCGTCAATGAACAGGATGACGTTCTTGGCGCGGCGGATTTCGTCCATCACCGCCTTGATGCGTTCCTCGAACTGGCCGCGGTACTTGGTGCCCGCGACCATCAACGCGAGGTCCAGCGTGATGACGCGCTTGTCGCGCAGCAGCTCCGGCACGTTGCCCTTGGCGATTTCCTGGGCCAGGCCCTCGACGATGGCCGTCTTGCCCACGCCGGCCTCGCCCAGCAACACCGGGTTGTTTTTCGTGCGCCGGCACAGAATCTGGATGACGCGCTCGATTTCGTTCTGCCGGCCGATCACCGGGTCCATCTCGCCCTTGCGGGCGATCTCAGTGAGGTCGCGGCCGAAGGCCTTCAACGCGGGCGTCTTCACCGGGCCTTTGCCGCCCTGCTTTTCGCCGCCTTCGCCGGAGCCTTCCTCCTCGGAGCCCTGGAAGTTGGGATCGAGTTCCTTGAGGATTTCCTGCCGGGTCTGCTCGATGTCCACGTCCAGGTTCTTGAGGACGCGGGCGGCCACGCCGTCGCCTTCGCGCAGCAGGCCCAGGAGCAGGTGCTCGGTGCCGACGTAAGTGTGGTTGAGCGCCTTGGCCTCCTTGTTGGCGAGGGAGAGCACCTTCTTGACGCGCGGCGTGTACGGAATGTTGCCCATGACCTTCTGGTCCGGGCCGGTGCCGACCTGTTTCTCGACTTCGAGGCGCACGGTTTCCAGATCGAGCCCCATCTTCTGGAGCACGTTGACCGCCACGCCCTGGCCGAGCTTGATCAAACCCAGCAGGAGATGCTCCGTGCCCACGAAATTGTGGTTGAAGCGATCGGCTTCCTTGCGTGCCAGGGCCAGAACCTGTTGCGCGCGCGGGGTCAAGTTGCTGAGGGACTCGTCACTCATACGACAACGCTCTCCGGGAAATAATGCTATGCGGCCGGCGGTTTGTCCAATGGCGGTGCGGGCGGCGGTGTCAACGGCCGGCGCACGTCGCGCAAGGCCGCCCGCAGCATGTCCGCCCGGAGGACATCGCGGTCCTCGGCGGAGAGCTTTTCCGTGTGGCGCAACTGGAGGTGGGCCGGCTGGGACAGCATGAACAATTCGTCCACCAGCGGCCGGCGCACATCGGGCAGCACGCCCAGGTCCACGCCCAGGCGCAGCAAGGACAGCAGGTTGATGGCCTCCTTCGAGGAGACGCTGTGGGCGTTGGCCAGGATGCCGTAGGCGCGGCCGATGTGGTTGAGGACCATCTTGGGCCGGTTTTCCAGGAGGCGGGCGCGGGCGTTTTCCTCGTGCTCGATGATCTGGGCCACGACCTTCGAGAGGCGCTCGACAATCTCCGCCTCGGACTCGCCGAGGGTCCGCTGGTTGGAGACCTGGAAGACGTTGCCCAGGGCCTCGGTGCCCTCGCCGTAAAGGCCGCGCACGGCCAGGCCGAGCTTGTTCACGGCCTGGATGATCTGGGTGATTTGCTCGTCCAGCACCAGGGCGGGCAGGTGAAGCATGGCGCTGACGCGGATGCCGGTGCCCACATTGGTGGGGCAGGCGGTCAGGTAACCCAGGGTGTGCGAAAAGGCGTAGTCGAGGTCCTGCTCGAGGCCGGTGTCCAGTTCGTCAATGGCCTGCCAGGCCTCCTTCAACTGGCAGCCCGGCAGCAGGGCCTGCATGCGCAGGTGGTCTTCCTCGTTGATCATCACGCACAGGCGCTCGTCGCGGCTCAGGACGATGGCGCTGCCGGCGCCCTTGGCGGCGTGCTCGCGGCTGATGAGGTGCCGCTCGACCAGAATCTGCTTGTCCAGCGCGGAGAGGTCGTCGAGCGCGGCGGCAAAGCCCTCGCGCATCTGGGGCTGGCGCTCGACGGCGTCGCGGAGCAACTGGCACACGCGCAGCCGCTCGGCTTTTTTGGCCCAACCGGGAAAGGCAAAGCCGGCCAGGTTGCGCGCCAGCCGCACGCGGCTGGACATGACGATCCGGTCGGCCGGGCCGCCGCGCTGGGCGGCCTGGGTGGGCGGACTGAGGAATTCGAGCAGTTTCATGGCTCAACCGGCCACGACCGCGCCGGGGTTTTCCCGGAGTTGTTTGATGGCGTCCCGCAGGCGGGCGGCTTCCTCGTAATTTTCGACGGCGATGGCGGCCTCGAGGCTGCGCTGGAGGGCCTGGAGGCGCTCCTGCACTTCCCGGCCGAGCTTGAGCCCGCGGGGCACCTTGCCCACGTGGCGGGTGCCGGTGTGCATGCCCTTGAGCATCCCGGCCAGGCTCTCGGCGAAGGTCTCGTAGCAGGTGGGGCATCCCAGCCGGCTGGCCTTCTTGAAGTCGGACTGGGTCAGGCCGCAGCTCGGGCAGGCCGGCTCCGCGCCTTCGGGCGTGCCCGCTGTGAGTTCCTCGGTGGCACCCAGGCCCAAGAGCAGGTCCGCCAGGGCGAAACCAGTGGGGTCGTCCACCCCCTTGGCTTTGGCGCAATCTTCGCAAAGGTCCACTTTCTTGATCTTGCCGTTCTTCACGTCGCTGAGGTGGACCCGGGCTTCCTTCTTCTGGCAAAGCATGCACAGCATAGGCGTCGGTATTATGTCGCCACAATTGGGCGCCAAGTCAAGCAACCCACCCGACGCAAAACCGGGCGGGCGCCGGGACGCGACGGACCGCCGCGGTGAACCCCGCGCGGCCCATCACGCGCCCGGCACGCGCGACAGGGCCGACGGCTCAGACAATCGGCTCGCCCGTTACGCGGGTCAGGGCGTGGTAGCGCTCGGTCAACAGGCGCGTGACCGGTCCGGGCTGGCCGGCGCCGATGGTGCGGCCATCCACCTTGACCACCGGCATGATCTCCGCGGCGGTGCCGGTGAGGAAGCATTCGTCGGCGTTGAACACGTCGTAGCGGGTGAGATTCGGCTCGGCCACGGTCAGTCCGGCCTCGCGCGCCAGGTCCATGACCGTGGCCCGGGTGATGCCGTAGAGCGCCCCGGCGGACAAGGGCGGGGTGAAAAGCTGGCGGCCCTTGACGAGGAACAGGTTGTCCCCGGTGCACTCGGCCACGTAGCCCTCGGCGTTGAGCATGATGGCCTCCTCGACGCCGGCGATGTTGGCCTCGATCTTGGCGAGGATGTTGTTGAGGTAGTTGAGCGACTTGATGGCGGGGTTGACCGCGCTGTGCAGGTTGCGCGTGGTGGGCACGGTCACGATTTCCATGCCCCGGTCGTAAAGCTCGGGGGAGTAAAGCTGGATGCTGTCGGCGATGATGATGACCGAGGGGCGCCGGCACCGCTTGGGGTTCAGGCCCAGCGTGCCCACGCCGCGGGTGACCAGGAGGCGCACGTAGCCGTCGCGCACTCCGTTTTCCCGGCAGGTCGCCACCACGGCGCGGGTCAGCTCGGCGTGGGTCATGGGGATGTCCAGCAGCAGCGCCTTGGCCGAGCAGAAGAGGCGGTCCAGGTGTTCCTTGAGCTTGAAGACCCGCCCGTGGTAGGCGCGGATGCCCTCGAAGACGCCGTCCCCGTAAAGCAGCCCGTGATCGAACACGGAAATCTTCGCGTCCGACTCAGCGTAAAACTGACCGTCAATAAAAACCTTCATGCGCGGCGGCCCGCAGCCTAGGTAACCGGTGCGGGCCGCGCAATCATCCTTTAATCCTCGGCCGGTGTGGAGCGGCTGTGAATTGGCCGCGCCTTGCGTCTCCCGCCTTGTGCGCCGACGGCCCGCTGGCTTTGCGGTTGAAGTCGGCTGGCCCGGCCGGTTTCATCCCGGCATGAAACTGCCTGTGTTCCCCGTGTTGCTGGTGCTGACAGCCACTGCGGCTGCAGCGCCGGCTTCGGCCGGGTCCGCCCCGCGTCCGAACCTGGTGTTCATCCTTGCCGACGATCTCGGCTACGGGGACCTGGGTTGCTACGGCCAGACCCGCATCCGCACGCCGCGGCTGGACCGCATGGCGGCCGAGGGCCTGCGCTTCACCCGGGCTTACGCCGGTTCGACCGTGTGCGCGCCCTCGCGCTGCGCGCTGATGACCGGTCGGCACATGGGCCACGCCCGGGTGCGCGGCAACGCCGGCCGGAACAACCCGCTCGCCCAGGCGTTGCGCGCGGAGGACGTGACCGTGGCGCGGGTCTTGCAGGAAGCCGGTTACACCACGGCGTTGATTGGCAAGTGGGGCCTGGGGGACGTGGGCGCCGCCGAGTCCGGCCTGCCGCGACGGCAGGGCTTCGATTACTTCTTCGGCTACCTCAACCAGCGCCACGCCCACAATTACTACCCGAGCTTTCTGTGGCGCAACGAGACGCGGGTGCCCTTGCGGAACACCGTGCCGCACGAGGACGCCGAGGGCGCCGGCGTTTCCGACAACCGCCTCGAGTACGCCGCCGACCTGATCGCCGACGAGGCGCTGGCCTTCATTCGCCGCGCTCAGGACCGGCCGTTTTTCCTGTACTTCGCCCCCACCATTCCCCACGCCAACAACGAGGCGGGCCCGGCGGGCATGGAAGTGCCCGACCTGGGCGAGTACCGCGACCTGGACTGGCCGACGGCCCAAAAGGCGCACGCGGCCCTGATCCGCCGGTTGGACCGCGACGTGGGCCGCATCCTCGACTTGTTGCGCGAACTCGGCCTCGAGGAAAAGACCCTGGTGATTTTCAGCTCGGACAACGGCCCGCACCGGGAAGGCGGCTTCGACCCGGCCTTCAACCGGTCCACCGGCCCGCTGCGCGGCATCAAGCGCGACCTTTACGAGGGCGGCATTCGCGTGCCGTTCATCGCCCGCTGGCCGGGCCACGTGCCGGCCGGGCAGGTCACGGACCAGGTCGCGGCGTTCTGGGACTTCCTGCCCACCGCGGCCGAGTTGGCCGGGGCCAAGGCGCCGCCGGGCGACGGCGTGTCGCTGGTTCCCACCCTGCTGGGTCGGCCCCAAGACCAGGCCCAGCCCGAGTACCTGTACTGGGAGTTTTTCGAGGGCGGCTTCAAACAGGCCATCCTCACCGGCGATTGGAAAGGCGTGCGCCCGGCGCCGGGGCGCCCGCTCGAGCTGTACGACCTGAAAAACGACCCCGCTGAAACGCGCGACCTCGCCGCCGAGAAACCGGAGGTGGTGGCGCGGTTGGAGCAGCTTCTCTCGAAGGCCCGCACCGATTCGCCAGACTGGCCGGTGCCCGCAACCCGGGCTGCCGCGCGGTAAAGCCGAACACTGGAATTGGGGAGGACCGCCGCCCACGGGCGCAGCCGCTTGTCGGGTCGCCGGACGCTGCTGACTGCTTAAACGTGTCAGAGCTACGGACGAGGCGGGGTTCGCGGACGGCCACTCACCTTTCGGTAGGACCGCGCTGCGACGCGTCCGGGCGGCAGGCGCCGGCGCAGCGGCGCCCTACCCATATCCCCTTCCATTGAGTCTTTCGCGAGACGCATTCCCCGGCCGGGTTGAACCCGCGGCCTCCGCGGCGGCCGGCCACGGTCCGGGAGCGGTCTTCAACCTTTGGCGGGCATCATGCCGGTCTGGCGCGCGTAGTTGAAGATGCCGCCGGCGTCAATCACCGGGCGCACGTCGCCCAGCGGCTTGAGCGGGACCACTTCGCCGGTGGCGTGCAACCGCACCGTGCCGGCGTCCAGGTCCACGGTCACCACGTCGCCGGTTTTCACGCGCTCGCACAGTCGCGCGGTCAGTTCGCACGGGTACAGCTCGCCGGTGGCGATGCAGTTGCGGAAGAAGATGCGGGCGAAGCTCTCGGCCAGCACCACCCGGCAGCCGGCCGAGCCCAGCGCAATCGGGGCGTGCTCGCGGGAGCTGCCGCAGCCGAAGTTCCGCCCGGCCACGAGGATGGGGTACTCGCTGTCCAGTTGGCCCTCGCGCACGTACCGCACGGGGTAATCGGCCTCGGGCAGCCCCCACAGCGCGTAGCTGCCCAGCTTCTCGTACTCGGCGGGAATCGTGGGCACCAGCGTCAGAAACTGCGCCGGGATGATCTGGTCGGTGTCAATGTTGTCCCGCACCACATACACCGGACCGGTAAAGACCGATTGCATGGGCGCATGATGCGGGGGCGCCGGTCGCTTTCAAACCGAATTCCGGCGCGGCCCGAGCGGTCCGAGCTGGACCGTGGTCGGTTGCTACGCCGATTCGAGCCAAGCCATTTTGAATTTTGAAGCCAGAGCCCATCGAGCACGAGTTGTGGTAAAAGCTGTCGGGAAAGGCGGTCGGCGACGCGGAAGAGCTTGGGACAAGGATTCTGGTCAAACCTGATAAACCTGCTTGACTTGGTCATGTATGGCGAAAGACTACGGGTGTTACGGGTTTTGAATTTGGCCAGGCTCGGCCCGGATTTGCTGGTTCGTTCCGCGCCGGGCCGGGAGCAGTTGGCCATCCCGAGAACCCGAGTTGGGACATGGTATTGACCTCGTCAACACATACGCACCGACCGAGCAGGCTCCGCAGAGGAGCTCGCTGCGGGGCCGGCATTGGGTTCGTTCGCTCGGGGTCGGGCGGTGCGGCAGTTTTGGCGGGGACAGGGCCGGAGACCCGGCCTGGGGCCGGGCCGAGAAATTGTCATTCCCAGGGCGAGCGCTCTGGGGGGACAGGACGTCGGCGAGTGGGGAGATGGTTGTGCCTGGCGGTAATGGTAGCGTGGGGCGGCTTGGCACTCCCGGTGCAAGCCCGGGAATACCGCTTGTTGAACGTGTCGTACGACCCCACGCGCGAGTTTTACACCGAGTTCAACGTCGCCTTTGCTCGCTACTGGAAGGCCAAGACCGGCGACGACGTGATCATCCAGCAATCCCACGGCGGCTCGGGCAAACAGGCGCGGTCGGTCATCGAGGGCTTGCGAGCGGATGTGGTGACCCTGGCGCTGGCCTACGACATTGACGCCATCGCCATGCGGGGCGGGCTATTGCCCACCAACTGGCAGCAGCGGCTGCCCCACCACAGCGCGCCGTACACCAGCACGATCGTGTTCCTCGTCCGCCGCGGCAACCCGAAGGGCATTCGGGACTGGGGCGACCTCGCCCGGCCGAGTGTGGGTGTCATCACGCCCAATCCCAAGACCTCCGGCGGCGCGCGTTGGAATTACCTGGCCGCCTGGGCCTGGGCCGCGGAGCAATTTCACGGCGATGAAGCCCGGGTGCGCGACTTCATGGCCCGCCTGCTGCAGAACGTGGCGGTGTTCGACACCGGCGCGCGGGGGGCGAGCACCACCTTTGTGCAACGCGGACTGGGCGACGTGCTCATCACCTGGGAAAACGAGGCCCACCTGGCGCTCCGCGAGTACGGCGCCGACCGCATTGAACTCGTGGCCCCCTCGCTGAGCATCCTGGCCGAGCCGCCCGTGGCCTGGGTGGACCGGGTGGTCCAGCGCAAGGGCACCGAGGCCGTGGCCCGGGCCTACCTCGAATACCTGTACTCCGAAGAGGGGCAGGACCTGGCCGGCCGGCATTTTTACCGGCCGCGCTCGGAAACGGCGGCGGCTCGTTACGCCGAGCGGTTTCCCCGGATGCACTTGGTGACCATTGACGAAGCCTTCGGCGGCTGGGCGCAGGCCCACGCCCGGCACTTTGCCGAGGGGGCCCTTTTTGACCAGTTGACGCGAGCGCAGCGTTGATTTCCCGACCCGCCACCCTCAACCTGAATCCCCTATGGCCCGCATCTACGACGACATCACCCAAACCATCGGCAACACCCCGCTCGTCCGGCTCCACCGGGTGGCTCAAGCCCACGGCGCCGTGGCCGACGTGGTGCTCAAACTCGAGTTCTTCAACCCCCTCTCCAGCGTCAAGGACCGCATCGGCGTGTCCATGATCGAAGACGCGCTCCAGAAAGGGCGCATCAACAAGGACACCGTCCTCATCGAGCCCACCAGCGGCAACACCGGCATCGCCCTGGCCTTCGTGGCCGCCGCCAAGGGCCTCAAGCTCATCCTCACCATGCCGGAGACCATGAGCCTGGAGCGCCGCAAACTGCTCAAAATCCTCGGCGCCCGGCTGGTCCTCACCGAGGGCAGCAAGGGCATGAAAGGCGCCATCGCCAAGGCCGAGGAATTGCGTGCCCGCATCCCCAACAGCGTCATCCTCCAGCAGTTCGCCAACCCGGCCAATCCGGAGATTCACCGCCGCACCACCGCCGAGGAAATCTGGCGCGACACCGACGGCCGGGTGGACATCGTCGTGGCCGGCGTGGGGACCGGCGGCACCATCACCGGCGTGGCCGAGGTCATCAAGCCGCGCAAACCCGGCTTCAAGGCCATCGCCGTCGAGCCGGTCGGCTCGCCCGTGCTCTCCGGCGGCCAGCCCGGCCCGCACAAACTCCAGGGCATCGGCGCCGGGTTCGTGCCCGAGGTGCTCAACCGCGCCATCCTCGACGAGGTGATCACCGTGAAAGAAGAGGACGCCGGCGCCGTCTCCAAGGCCATCAACCGCGAAGAAGGCATCCCGGTGGGCATCTCCAGCGGCGCCATCGCGTGGGCCGCGCTTCAGGTGGCCAAGCGCCCGGAAAACGCCGGCAAACTCATCGTGGCGGTCATGCCCTCCTGTTGCGAGCGGTATCTCTCCTCGTGGTTGTTTGCCGACATCGGCATCGAAAGCGACTCGCTGGACGATCTGCTCCCGGGCGTTTGAACCCTTGGCATCCCGCCTGCCGGGTTTAGACTTCGCCGGTGTCATCCACCGACGCATGGCTGCGCGCTCCTTTCGTGTCCTGCCGGGCTTCGGCCTGACCCTGGGGTACACGCTCAGCTATTTGGGGCTGATCGTGCTGCTGCCCCTGGCCATGCTCTTGCTGCGGCTGCTGGAGCTCTCGTGGGCCGAGTGCTGGCGCCTGGCCACGACCGAGCGGGCGCTGGCCGCCTACCGGCTGACCTTCGGCGCCTCGTTCGGCGCCGCCCTGCTCAACGCGGTCTTTGGCACGCTCGTGGCCTGGGTGCTGGTGCGTTACCAGTTCCCCGGACGGCGCTTCCTGGATGCGCTGGTGGACTTCCCCTTCGCCCTGCCCACCGCGGTGGCGGGCCTGGCGCTCTCGAGCCTCTTCGCCGCCAACGGCTGGTTGGGCCGGTGGCTGGTGCCGCTGGGCATCCGGGGCGCGTTCACCCCGCTGGGGGTGGTCATTGCGCTGACGTTCATCGGGCTGCCCTTCGTGGTGCGCACGCTCCAGCCGGTGTTGCAAAACTTCGAGCGCGAAGTCGAGGAAGCCGCCGCCACGTTGGGCGCCAGCCGGCGGCGCACCTTTCTGACCATCATCGCGCCCACGCTGCTGCCGGCGGTGCTGACCGGCTTTGCGCTGGCCCTGGCCCGGGCCATCGGCGAATACGGCTCGGTCATTTTCATCGCGGGCAACAAACCGTACGAGTCGGAGATCGCGCCGCTGTTGATCGTCATCCGCCTCGAGGAATTCGACTACCCCGGCGCCATCGCCATCGCCGCGGTGTTGCTGGCGGTCTCGTTCGTCCTGCTGGCCGTCATCAACCTGCTCGAACGCTGGGTCAGCGCCTGGCAACACTGACATGGCCGGTCCCCTGCGCTCCCAACTCCAACCCGCCGCCGCCGCTCCGGCCCGGGGCGTGGAGGAGTCCGGGCTTGCCCGCCGCCTGCTCATCGGCCTGGCGGTCGGGTTCCTCGGGGTCTTCCTGCTGTTGCCCCTGGCCAACGTGTTTGCCCAGGCCCTCCAAAAGGGCTGGGACGCCTACCTGGCCGCGTTGCGGGAACCGGACGCGCGGGCGGCGGTGCGGCTGACCCTCTTCGTGGCGGCGGTGGCCGTGCCGCTGAACACGCTCTTCGGCCTGGCCGCCGCCTGGGCCATTGCCAAGTTCGAGTTCCGCGGCAAGGCCCTGCTGGTGACGCTCATTGACCTGCCCTTTTCGATTTCGCCGGTGGTCGCCGGGTTGATTTACCTGCTGCTCTTCGGCCTGCAGAGCCCGCTGGGCCGCTGGCTGGACGCGCACGACCTCCGCATCGTTTTCGCCGTGCCGGGCATCGTGCTGGCCACGCTGTTTGTGACCGTGCCCTTCGTGGCGCGCGAGCTCATCCCGCTGATGCAAAGCACCGGCACCGAGCAGGAACAGGCCGCCCTGACCCTGGGCGCCAGCGGCTGGCGCACCTTCTGGCACGTGACGCTGCCCTCGGTGAAGTGGGGTCTGCTCTACGGCATCATCCTCTGCAACGCCCGGGCGATGGGCGAATTCGGCGCCGTATCCGTCCTTTCCGGCCACATCAGCGGCCAGACCGAAACCATGCCCTTGCGCGTCGAGAAGCTCTACCACGAGTACAACGCCACCGGCGCCTTCGCCGTGGCCAGCCTCCTGGCCCTGCTGGCCCTGCTGACCCTGGTGTTCAAATCCCTGCTCGAATGGAAGCAGCAGCGCGACTTCGCCCGCGCCCAGCAAGTCCTCCCCGAAACCCAGTCATGAACCCCGATCCCGCCTCCGGCTTCACCACCCGCGCCGTCCATCGGACCTGCGGCTTCAGCGGCACCACCGGCGCCGTGATGCCCCCGGTCTTCCTCACCGCCACCTTCGCCCACGGCAATCCCGACGGCTTCGACTACACCCGCTCCGGCAACCCCAACTTCCGCCTGCTCCAGGACGGCGTGGCCGCGCTCGAGGGCGCGCGCTTTGCCACCTGCTTCGCCAGCGGCGTCTCGGCCATGACGGCCGTCGTGTCCACGCTCAAAAGCGGCGACGTGGTCCTGGCCGAGGAGAACATCTACGGCGCCACCTACCGGCTCTTCGACCGCGTCTTCGCCAAGTTCGGCGTGCAGGTGCGCTACGTGGACCTGGCCGACGAGGCCCGCTGGCCGGTCATCACCGCCACGCGGCCCGCGCTGGTCTGGCTGGAAAGCCCCACCAACCCGCTGCTCAAGATCGTGGACATCGCCGGCATCAGCCGCGTGGCCGCCGAAGTGGGCGCCCCGGTGCTGGTGGACAACACCTTTGCCTCGCCCTACCTGCAACGGCCTCTCGAACTGGGCGCCACGCTTTCGCTGGCCTCGACCACCAAGTACCTCAACGGCCACAGCGATTGCCTGGGCGGTGTGGTGGCCACGAATGACCCCGCCTGGCAGGACAAAATGCTCTTTGCCCAGAAAGCCCTCGGCTTGCAACCCTCGCCCTTCGACGCCTGGCTCACCGCCCGCGGCCAGCGCACCCTCGCCCTGCGCATGGAGCGGCATTGCGCCAATGCCCTGGCCCTGGCCGCCTGGCTCGAGACCCGCCGCGGCGTGCGCCGGGTGCGTTACCCCTTCCTGCCCTCGCATCCGCAGCACGCCCTGGCCCGCCGCCAAATGCGCGGCGGCTCCGGCATCCTCGTGGCCGAGCTGGACTGCCCGGCGGAGACCGCGCTGGCCTTTTGCCGCCGCCTGCGGCTCTTCACCCTGGCCGAAAGCCTGGGCGGCGTTGAAAGCCTGGTCTGCCATCCGGCCTCGATGACCCACGCCTCGATCCCCGCCGCGGTGCGCCGCCAGGTGGGCATCAGCGACAGCCTGGTGCGCTTCTCGGTGGGCATCGAGGATTACGCGGACCTGCAGCCCGACGTGGACGCCGCGCTCACGGAGGTGCTCGGATGAACCCGCCCGACCTCCTGGCCGCGCCCCGCTGGCGGCCCGAAGACCTGGGCGCCCCGCTGCCCGACTCGCCCCACGCCATCACCGTGGCCATGCCGCGCTGGGACGACGTGGTGGGCTACGAGGAAAAACGCCCTGAGACGATGGCCCGCCTGCGCTGCGGCTACCCGCGCTTCCTGGTGCATCCGCTCGTGCAAGCGGTGGCCGCCGCCCTGGCCCCGGGCCGGCCCTGCCTGCCGTTCCCTTCGCCGCGCGTGGCGGCGCAGGCCGCGGCCTTTGTGCGCGCCCAGGCCGACGCCCCCGCCAATCTGACGCGGCGCGGCACCGTGACGGGCGTGGTGACCGACGCCGCCGGCGAGCCGGCCCTGAAGGCCTTCTGGCAGCACACCGGCCTCATCCTCTCGACGCGCCAGGCCGAGGCGTTTCTGCACGGCACGCCGGAACCTGCCGACGCCCCCGAGCGTCGGGCCGCGCTACGCGGGCAACTGGCCGCGCTCTACGATTGCGCGCCGGAGGACGTGTTCCTCCAGCCCACCGGCATGGCGGCCCACTTCGCCGCCTTGCGCGTCGCACAGCAGCGCCGCCCGGGCCGGCTCACTGCGCAGCTCGGCTTCCCCTACGTGGACACCTTCAAGCTCCAGCAGAAGTTCGGGCCCGGCGCCTTTTTGCTGCACCGGCTGGACCGGATCGTGGAGGAACTCGAGGCCCTGCTGGCCCGCCAGCCGCTGGCCGCGGGCTTCTGCGAAATCCCCGGCAACCCGTTGCTCGGCTCGGCCGACCTGCGCCGGGTCAGCCCCCTCTTGCGCGCGCACGGCGTGCTGCTCATCGCCGACGACGTGGCCGCCACGCCGGTAAACGTGGACCTGGGCGCGCACGCCGACCTCATTGCCACGAGCCTCTCGAAGTACCTGGTCGGCACGGCGGACGCGATGGGCGGGGCGGTGATCTGCCCGCCGCGCTCGCCCTGGCACGCCGAGTTGCGCGCGCGCCTGGCCGCCGGGCACGAGGAGCTGCTGTGGGGCGGCGACGCGGCGGTGCTCGAGGCGCAGGTCCGGGGTTTTCCCGAGCGGATGGCGCGGCACAACCGCAATGGGCTCTTCATCGCCGAGCGCCTGCGCGCCCACCCGGCCGTGGCGCGGGTGTGGTATCCGCGGTGGGAATTCAGCGAGAGTTACGAGGCGGTGCGCCGCCCGGGCGGCGGCTGGGGCGCGCTGATCACCTTCGAGCCGCGCCGCGCGGCGAGCGCCGCGCCACGCATTTACGACCGGCTCGAGGTGAACAAGGGGCCGAGCTTCGGCACGGTGTTCACGCTGGCCTGTCCGTTCACCCTGCTGGCCCATTACACCGAGTTGGACTGGGCCGAGGCCTGCGGCGTGTCGCGGTACCTGCTGCGGCTGTCGGTCGGGCTCGAGGACCCCGAAGCACTTTGGGCGCGGCTGGCGCGCGCGCTGGCGGCCGACGAGACGGCGGAAGAAACGATCCCCGGATGAGCATCGAGCTGCGCAACGTCAGCAAACGCTTCGGCGCCACCGTGGCGGTGGACCGGGTGAGTTTCACCGTGCGGGACGGGGAGCTGGTGGCGTTGCTGGGGCCCAGCGGCGGCGGCAAGACCACGGTGCTGCGGATGATCGCGGGGTTGGAGATGCCCACCGAGGGGGACCTGTTCATCCGCGGCCGGCGGGTGAACGACGTGCCGGTGCAGGCGCGCAACATCGGCTTCGTGTTCCAGAGCTACGCGTTGTTCAAGAACATGACCGTGTTCAAGAACATCGCCTTCGGCCTGCGGGTCAAGCAGTGGAGCCGGCGCGACATCCGGGCGCGGGTCGAGGAACTGTTGCACCTCTTCGGGCTCGAGGGCCTCGAGCGGCGTTATCCCCACCAACTGTCCGGCGGCCAGCGCCAGCGCGTGGCCATCGCCCGCGCGCTGGCGCCCAAGCCCGGCGTGCTGCTCTTGGACGAGCCGTTCGGAGCGGTGGACGCGAAGATTCGCCAGGAGCTGCGCGAGTGGCTGGTGCGGCTGCATCATGAGTTGAACGTGACCACACTCTTCGTCACCCACGACCAGGAGGAGGCGATGGAGGTGGCCAACCGCATCGTCATCTTCTCCCGCGGCCGGCTCGAGCAGATCGGCACCCCGCGCGAGGTCTATGAATCGCCGGTCAACGAGTTCGTCGCCCGGTTCATCGGCGTGATGAACGTGCTCGAGCTCGAGGTCTGGGGCGGCCTGGCCACGGTGGGCGAAATCCAGATTCCCGCCCCCGGCCTGCGCGACGGCGACCGCCTCCGCATCGGGTTCCGGCCCTACGCCGTGGCCATTTCGCCGGACCTGGGACAGTACCGCTACCGGGCCACGCTCAAGCGCACGTACTTCCTGGGCGTGATGCTGCGGCTGGAGCTGGAGACCGAGGCCGGCCTGATCATCCGCGCCCGCATGACCAAGGAGGAGTACGCGCAGCTCGGGCTCGAGGACGGGCGCAAGGTCTCTTTCCAAATTCGCAACTACCGCGTGTTGGCCACCGAGGGCGCGCCGCTCGCTCCGGAGCAAAAACTGGCCTACCCCGAACTGCCCAGCCTGGGCGAAAACATTTGAGCGGCTGCGGCGCCGGTCCGGACCCCTCAAGGCCCGGGCGCCAGCAGGAAGTTCTCGACCAGGATCAGCGCGATGCCCATGAGCGCGCCGCCGGCGATGACCCCGCCGCAGATCGGTTCCTGATTCTGCACCCAGAGCCGGTGCGCGGTGGAGTCGGGCCGCTGGAGCGCGCGCCCGGCCAGCCAGAACAGGAAGGAGCCGAGAAACATGGCGAAACAGGTGTTGAACGGGATCACGGTCGCCAGCCCCAGGCCCACGCCCGAGAGCCAGAACCGGCCGCGGGTGACCAGGCGTGCCGCCTCGAGCGCCACGCCCAGCAGCGCCCCGTACAGGGCCGCCCAGCGCGCGGACACCGGCAGGTGGCTCAGGCCCTGGGTGAGCAGTTCGGCCACGGCCTTCCAGACCGAGGCCGAGGGCATGGGGTGCCGCTCGAACATCGCCTGCGGCCCCGCGTGCAGGAAGGCCAGGTAAAACACCGGCACCGCCACCAGCGCGCCCGCGCACACGCCCAGCACGTGGCCGAGGGCCTGCTGGCGCGGCTTGGCGCCGAGCATGTAGCCGGGCTTGATGTCCATGAGCAGGTTCGAGGCGTTGAGCGCCACCTCGCCGGTGATGCCCGCGGTCATGAGGTTGGTCTTGATGTTGCCCGGGTCGAGCACGCCGAAGGTCAGTTGGGTGAGCTTGCCCACCGCCCCGCTGGGCGTGATGGCGGTCAGCGCCGTCGAGTTCACCGCAATGAGGGTAAAGGCAAACACCAGCGGAATGGCCAGGGCGCCCAGCCACCAGGACACTCCGAAGAACCAGTGCGCCTGCAGCACCACCAGCGTGCCCACCACCGGAATGCCGAGCACGAAGACCTTCAACGGCAGTTCGATGTCCCGCAGCGGGTCGGCCGCCAGGCGCGCCCGCCCCTGCGCGGTGAGCCCGCGAAAGGCATCGAGGATGATCCGCGGCCGGGCGAAGAAGGCGAAGAGCGAGGCGGTGGTCATCATGGCCACGCCGCCCCAGAGCGCCCACTTGGTGATCTCGCGAAAGCCGTAATGCCGGAGGCCGTCGGCGCCCGGCACGCCGGGGATTTCCCCCGTGGCGATGGCCCAGGGCGCCAGCACCAGGTAATTGAGCACGGCGCCGAGCAGGAGCGAGACGCCCACGCGAATGCCCATGAGCCCGCCGGTGGCCATCATCACCAAATCGGTGTCCGGCCGCACGGTCAGCTCGCGCAGGTCCACGCCGCGCACGGTCAGCGTGGTGAGCTTGTACACCCAGAGGTCCAGGTATTCCGGGATGGCGAGGAAACCGAGCCGGAGTTTTTCGAGCAGGGCGTGGCTTTGCAGGACCTTGGCCAGCGCCGAGGCCAGGCCGGCCCAGACCAGCACGCGGGCCTTGAAGAGGCCCTCGCGGGCGTCGCTGTGATGCAGGGCGTCCATGACGATGCCGGCGGCGCGGCCCTCGGGGAAGGGATGCTGCTCGTCGTTGATGAACCGGCGTTTGAGGGGAAAGGCAAACAGCACGCCCAGCAGCGCCACCGTGACCATCCAGACCAGCGTCACGGGCATGGGAATGGGTTGGCCGGTGACGAGCATGTAGGCCGCCAGGCTCGAGATCAACGGCGCGGTCATGTAGCCCGCCGCCGTGGCGATGGACTGCATGGCGTTGTTCTCGAGGATGGTGAACTCGCGGCCGAGCCCGGCGCGGGCCAGGGCCTTGTGGAGGGCAAAGGCCAGGATGACCGAGGTGATCCCCACGCCCAGGGTCCAGCCGGTCTTGACGCCGATATACAGGTTGGTGACCGAGAGCGCGCCGCCCAGGAACATGCCGGTGAGCGCCGCCCGCAGGGTGAGTTGGGGCATGTCTCCCCGCCAGACATTCTCCAGCCACCAGCGGTCTTTTTGTTCGAGGGTCCAGGTGCGGACCTGTTCGGCATCCAGTTGTTTGAGGGCCATGCGCGCTGCCCGGCTCAGGGTTGCGGCGCAGGGTGCGGGAGGCGGGCGAGGCCGCTCAAGCGCAAAGTCCGCAGGGGCGGACGAAAGGCCGGCGCGCCGGCCCGGCGGGCTTCAGCCCTCGCTGCAAAAGACCACCACGCCCAGCGGGGGCAGGGTCAGCGGCGCCGAGTGCGGCTGGCCGTGCATGGGGACGTCCTCGGCGGTGACGCGGCCCAGGTTGCCCACGCCGCTGCCCCCGTAGATTTCGGCGTCGGTGTTGAGCACCTCGCGCCAGACGCCGGGGCGGGGCAGGCCGACGCGGTAGCCGTGGTGGGGCACGGGGGTGAGGTTGAGCACCACCGCCAGCTCGGGGCCGGGCCCCAGGGGCCGTCGCAGAAACGAGAGCACCGAGTGCAGGTGGTCGGTGCAGTCTATCCACTGGAAGCCGCGGCTCTCGTAATCGCCCTCCCAGCACGCGGCGTGGGCGCGGTAGAGGCGGTTGAGGTCGCGCACCAGGCGCTGGGTGCCGCGGTGGTACGGGCCGGCCTCCAGCAGCCACCAGTCCAGCTCGGTGTTTTCGTTCCACTCGGCGCGCTGGCCGAATTCGCCGCCCATGAAGAGCAGTTGCTTGCCCGGGAAGAGCCACTGGTAGGCGAGCAGGGCGCGCAGGTTGGCGAAGCCCTGCCAGTCGTCGCCCGGCATGCGGCTGCGCAGCGAGCCCTTGCCGTGCACCACCTCGTCGTGCGAGAGCGGCAGGATGAAGTTCTCGTGGTGGTGGTAGAGCATGGCGAAGGTCAGGTCGTTCTGGTGGTACTTGCGGTGGACGGGATCGCGCTTGAAGTACCCCAACGTGTCGTGCATCCAGCCCATGTTCCACTTGAAGCTGAAACCCAGGCCGCCCAGGTAGGGCGGGCGGGTGACCTGCGGCCAGGCGGTGCTTTCCTCGGCCACGGTGATCACGCCCGGATGCGCGGTGTGGACCAGGTGGTTGAACTCGCGCAGAAAGGCGATGGCCTCGAGGTTTTCGCGCCCGCCGTACTCGTTGGGAATCCACTCGCCCTCGCGCCGCGAGTAGTCCAGGTAGAGCATCGAGGCCACGGCGTCCACCCGCAGGCCGTCCACGTGGTACCGCTCGCACCAGAACAGCGCGTTGGCGGTGAGGAAATTCCGGACCTCGTGCCGGCCGTAGTTGAAGATGAGCGTGCCCCAGTCCTGGTGCGCGCCTTTGCGCGGGTCCTCGTGCTCGTAAAGCGCGGTGCCGTCGAAGCGCGCCAGCGCCCAGGTGTCGCGCGGGAAATGCGCCGGCACCCAGTCCACGATCACCCCGATGCCCGCGGCGTGCAGCGCGTTGACCAGGAACTGGAAGTCCTCCGGCGTGCCGTAGCGGCTGGTGGGCGCGTAAAACCCGGTCACCTGGTAGCCCCAGCTCGGATAAAACGCGTGCTCGGCCACGGGCAGGAACTCGACGTGCGTGAAGCCCAGCTCGCGCACGTACTCCACCAGCGGCCCGGCCAGCTCGCGGTAGCTGAACGACTCGTGGGGCGACTTTTTCCGCCACGAACCCAGGTGCACCTCGTAGATGCTCAGCGGCGCGCGGAACGGGTTGGCGCGCGCCCGGGCCTCGAGCCACGCGGCGTCGGTCCAGCCAAACTGCCGGTGGTCCCACACCACCGCCGCCTGCTTGGGCGGCACCTCGAAGAGAAACCCGAACGGGTCGGTGCGCAGGCTTACCTGGCCGTGGCAGTCCCGCACCTCGAACTTGTAGAGCGTGCCGGGACCCAGCCCGGGCACGAACAACTCCCACACGCCGGACACGCCCAGCGGCCGCATCGGATGGTAACGGCCGTCCCAGTCGTTGAAATCGCCCACCACGCTCACGCGCTGGGCGTTGGGGGCCCACACGGCGAAGCCCACCCCCGCCACCCCGTCCAGCACGCGCGGGTGCGCGCCGAGCTTGTCGTAGAGCCGCCGGTCGTTGCCCTGGTTGAACAGGTACAGGTCCAGCTCGCCCAACGTGGGCAGGAAGGAATACCCGTCCCGCTGGCGCCGCTGACCCCCCTGGTAATCGGTGATCACCAGCTCGTAGGCGAAGACCCGCGACGCCGCGCGGCTGACTCCCTCGAAGAGGCCGGACTCGTGCAGCCGCTCCAGCCGGATGCGCGGCATCGCCGGCTCGTGCACCGGCACCGCCTCGACGGCGGCGGCGTTGGGCAGGTAGGCGCGCACCACCACGCCCGGGCCGTCGCCCAACGGGTGCATACCCAGGAGGCGGTGCGGCTCGCGTTGCCGCGCGTGGACCAGGCTTTCCAGCTCCTCGACCGTCAGTATCATGGGCCGGTTCTGCCAAAAACGCGCCGCCAAGCCACGCAAAAAACCGCGGCGCTGCGGCCGGGCGGCCCTTTTCGGACTGGTCAACCCCCGCGCGCGGGCGCACAGTGGCCGGAAACAAGTCCCGAGGGACCGCGCGCGGCCGGCGCGCACGAACGCGCCGCCGGCCGGGCGGGTCCCGCCGCTCCCGGCCGGCCGCCGGCGGGGGGGCGGTGCTGAATGGTCGGCCGGGACGCGGCGTCATGAGGCCAGTTCCGTTATGTGGAGAGTGTGCAACCGAGCTCGGACCGGCGCGAGGGGCGGCGTGCTGGTTTCGTTGTTGCTGGGGTTGACCGCCTGCCAGCGTTACGAGGAGGGCCAACCCCGCACCGCCGCCCCGCCCGCGCGCAGCGCCCCGCCGAAGGTCGCGTACAGCGCGTTTCACGACGAGGAAATCAAGGCCATCCTCAAGCTGGCCGACGAGGGCCGCTGGGAGGAGGCCGAGGCCCGGGCGCGCGCGCTCGAGGCCAAGGACCCCCAGGACTCCGCCGCCCGCCGCCTGCTGGGCTGGGTCCAAAAACAGCGCGAAATCCAGCGCAACCGCGCCCTCGAGGACCGCATCCGGGAAATTGACGCCAAGCAATCCTCCTTCAATCCCACCATCAAAACCCTGCTCACCGAGAGCAAGGACCGCGGCCTGCCCCCGCGCAAGGACGTGCGCGACCTGGTGGACCAGATCGAGGCCACCCCCTACATCCCGTCCAACTACGGCCGCACCAACCGCGTCGAGGGGATGCTCTTCGACCTCGAATCCCAGCAGGGCGCGATGATGAAGCTTTTGCAAAAGCCGGTTTCCCTGCACCTGGACAACACCACCCTCAACGACATCATCTTCACCATCGGCCAGACCGAGGGCATCAACTTCGTGGCCGACCGCTCCCTGCCCGCCTTCCAGCAGAAGCTGAGCATCCACATGGAGCGGGTGAAGCTCTGGGAACTGCTCCGCTACATCGCGCGCAACCTCGACGTCCAGTTCCAGGTGGGCGACGAGCTGGTGTGGATCGTGGACGGCAAGGACCCGAAGAAGGCGCTCGAGGAGACGCGCGTGTACCGGCTCCGCAAGGGCTTCATCCTGCCCGCCCGGTTCGGCCCGGACGAGGTGGTGCAGACCCGCGTGGTGCAAAACAACGTCCAGACCATCACCGAGGCCCAGAAACTCAACGCCTTCGTCAACGACCTCGCTCCGCAGACCATCGCCCTCGAGCGCGCGATCACCAACTTCTTCACCGGCTCGAAGTACATGATTGACTACGAGCGCAACCTGGTGGTCGCCCGCGGCACGCCCGAGCAGCTCGAGGTGCTCGAGACCATCATCAAGGAATTCGACCGCGGCCTGCAGCAGGTGCTCATCGAGGCGCGCTTCGTGACCGTCAGCGCCGCCGCCTTCCAGCGCCTGGGCGTGGCCTGGGAAACCGGCCGCACCGCCTTCGGCACCGAGCAGGACACCAGCACGGCCACGGCCCTGGGCATCCTCAACCCCGCCTTCGGCATCTCCGAGACCTTCACCAACATCCTCAACCGCCGCACGCTCACCGCCACGCTCTCCCTTCTGGACCAGAGCGGCGAGAGCCAGACCCTGAGCGCCCCGCGCCTGACCGTCATCAACAACCTTCCCGCCACCATCAACGACGGCCGCACCCAGTACTACTACGAGGAATACCAGGTCAAACAGCAGATCCTCGAGCGCCGCTCCTCCTCCGCCATCGTGCCCGCGGGCAAACCCACCAAAATCCAGTCCGGCGCCAGCCTCGACGTGCTGGCCAGCGTCGGCGGCGACGGCCGCACCATCTTCCTGGCCCTGCGCCCGCGCGTGAACTCCGAGGTCAAACTGGCCCCCTTCGCCACCATCACCGACAAGGACGACGCCGGCAACGTCGTCAGCACCTTCGACATCAAACTGCCCGAGTACCGCACCCAGGAACTGGCCACGCGCGTGGCCGTCCGCTCCGGCGAAACCGTCGTCATGGGCGGCGTGCTCGAACGGCTCCAAACCACCTACGTCGAATCCATCCCCATCCTCGGCAACCTCCCCGTCATCGGCGCCGCCTTCCGCCGCCGCACCGAGGTGGACCGGCCGCGCTACCTGCTCATCTTCGTGACCGCCACGCTGCTTTCCGAAGACGGGCAGTACCTCATCTACGACGAACCGATGACCCGTCCGGCCGCCGCTGCCGGCGCGGCCTCCCAGCCTTGAGTTTCCCGCCGCGATGGCCCTGCCCCCCACTCCCTGGCTGCAACGGGCCCTGCCCCGCTTCGGGCGCCGCTTGGTGGTCCTGGACCCCGGCAGCCGGTTCGTCAAGGTGCTGGTGGTGGACGCCGCACCGGGCGCGCTGCGCGTGGTCCACTTCGAAACCCTCCACGGCGCGGAAGCCGACCCCGAGCAGGCCGAGCGCCTGGCCGAGGACCTCGACCGTCTCCTGGTCGAAGCCGGCCCCCACGAGCGCGTCCTCGTGCTGCCGCAATACCGCTCCATCTCCGCCCTGGTCGAGTTGCCGCCCGACCGGCCCGAAGACCGCCACACCACCCTCCTGCGCGAGGCCCGCCGCCTCAGCGGACTGGACGAAACCGCGCTGGCCTGGCACGCGGTGGACCTCAAACCCTTCGGCCGCTATGCGGCGCCCTGCTGGCTGACCTTGTGCAAACGGGAGGAACTCGACCACCTCCTGGCCCGCTTTGCCCCGCCGGCGGAAACTCCCGGCGCCGAGCCGCCGGACCTGGCGGAGGTCATCCCCAGCGGCCAGGCCCTGATGGCCGCCGCCGTCGTGCTGGCGCCCCCGGAAAGCCACGCCGTGCTCGTGGACCTGCGCGCCCGCAACAGCGTCGTGGCCATCGTCGCCCGCGGGCAGGGAGTCGGCACCGCCACCGTCCCGCTCGGCCTGCAACACCTCGAAACCGCCCTGGGCCGCACCCTCACCGCGCCGCCGTCGCCCGGTGGGGCCGCGCCTGCGGAGAACTCCCGCCCCGCCGTCGTGCAAGAATGGGCCTCGGGCATCCGGCTGGCCCTCACCGAGTGGCTTGAGGACAACCCCGAGCTGGGACTGACCCCCGCGGATTTCCGCGGCTTCCTGGCCGGCTTGGGTGCCACTGACGCCGAACTCCGCGCCGCGTTGAACCAGCCGGGCGCGCCGCGCTTCGAGGACTGGGAAGCCGCCGCCACCGCCGGCCGCCCCTGGCCCCTGGCCGATTACCTGACCTGCTACGGCGCGGCCCTGCAGACCCTCAAGCGCGCCCCCGCGGGCATCTCCCTGCTGCCCGAGCCGGCCCGCGTGCTCCACCGCCGGCGCCGCGCCCTCGCCACCGTGCTCAGCGCCGGCGTGCTGCTGATGACGCTCCTGGCCCTCGTGCTCGCCGCGGGCATCTGGCAAAAGCGCGGGCTTATCGAGCGCAAACGCGTGCTCACCCGGCAAAGCCAGGCCGCCCTCCAAACCGCCCTCGAGATTGACCGCCTCTACCGCGAGTTGAACCTCGATTACGAACGCGTGTACCCGGTGCTCGAGCGCCAGCGGCAAACCCTCGAAACCCTCCAAGTCCTGGCTGCCGTGCGCGACTCCCGCACCAACGACGCCTTTTGGTACGTGCTCTTTGCCGACGCCGCACGCTACGAAGCCGGCACCTCCGGCCTGGCTCGACTCGCCCCGCCCGGCACGGCGGACCGCCGCCCCGCGCTGACCAACGCGCCCCCCGCCACCAACGCGCCCGCCCCGACCGCCGCCCCCGCCCGCGAGTTCATCGCCGAAATGTGCATCCCGCTCGAGGGCGAGGCCCTGCGGCGGGTGCTCAGCGACGTGGCCGCCAACCTCAAACAAAACGTGCTCTTCCGCCGCGTGGACGCCCTGCCCGACGAACGCCGCCGCGACCTGGTGGACCCGCGCGTGGCCGTCTCCAACCGCGTCTTCTCCCTGGCCCTCGAAGTGGCCGGACGCGAGCTGCCGCCGCCCCGCCCGTTGGCCCCGCGCAGCAAGCCCGCGCCCGATCGTGCGCCCCGCCGCCCGTCCGGCAGCTCCGCCGGCGCCGGCCCCTGACCCGCATGGAACCGCCCGCTGCTCCCACCCCGCGACGCCCGGTCCTGTTGGAGGGGCTCCTCCTGGGGACGCTGCTGCTGGCGATTCTGTACTTCGCCGGCTTCCAATCCCTGGCCCGCCGGGCCGACGCGCTGGACCGGCCGTTGCGCCAGGCCTGGGAAGGTTTCGCCGCGACCAACCAATCCAGCGAGGCCACCGCCGGCCTCTTACTGGACCAACTGCCCGAAGTGCTCGAAACCCTCCGCGGCTCGGCGGCCGAGCTGGCCGAGGTGCGCCGGCTCGTGGCGCAACGCGTGCGCCTGCCCGCGGCGCTGGCGGAGCAAATCCGCGCGCCCTTCCAGATCATTGACTACGAAAACGAGCGCACCCGACTGGCCGAAGGCCTGGTTGCCCTGGCCCGGAGCAAAAAAGTGACCCTTGAGCCCGCCGCCACCAACGGCCTGCCCGCGCGCACGCCCGAAACCACCGAGCCGGGCCTGCTGTGGGCGCGGCTGACCTTCGCGCGCGAGCTGTTGCTCACGGCCCTGCACGCTCAGGTGGGCGCGGTGCGGGAACTGACCCAGTTGCCGCCGGTGAGCCATCGCTCGGCGGTGGACGGGCGGCGGCTGTTCGAGGAACTGCCCATGCGCCTGGAGGTGGTGGGCGACCTCGGGCCGGTGCAACGCCTGCTCACCAGCCTGCCCCTGGCGGGCGCGGAACTGGAGGCCACGGGCCTGGCCGCGGTGCTCACCAACAAGCCGGTGCTCTTCCTCGACCACCTCTTGCTGCGCAAGGCCGCCCCGGACCGGCCGGGCGAGGTGCGGGCCGAATTGATCGTCAGCGGCCTGGTGCCGCTGGAGGTGGGCCCGCCGCCCGCGCCGCCGACGGACGATTTCCCGTGATGTTCACCGCGTTTGAAAAACGACTGGCCGTGGCGCTGGCGGTGCTCGCCGCCCTGGGCGTGCTGCTGGGGTTGACCCTCTGGAACTGGGGCGGCGGCCTGCCCACCCTCAAGCCGCTGGGCAACGGCGCCACGCGCGTGGAAACCCGCTGGCCCACGCCCGCCCAGGTCGAGGGTTGGTTCGCCCGGCCGGCTCTCACCCGGCTGGTGAGCGTCACCAACGCCCCGAATCCCTTTTTCACCCGTTACTTCCAGCCGCCGCCCCCGCCCACCACCCGGCCCGTGGAACTGACCATCCTTGGGTATCTGGAAATCGGCACGGCGGGCCGGCGCGCCTTCATTCAGGTGGGGGCCGAAACGCGCGCCCTGCCCGCCGGGGCCGCGGTCGTGGCCGATCACCGCATCCACCGCATCGAGCGCCGCACGCTCATCCTCACCAACGCGGCCGGCGTCACCAACGTGCTCGAGTTCAACGTCAAAAAGGTCCTCCAGGTGCCCGTGTCATGAACGCCACCGACCCCGCCAAACGCGAGGTGGGCGAGGTGCTCTTCGCCGCCGGCAAGCTCGACGCCGCCCAGTTGGAACTGGTGCGCCGCCGCCAGAAACGCCTGCGCACCCCGCAGCACCACGCCATCATCGAGCTGGGCTTCGCCTCCGAGGCGGAGACCTACGCCGCCCTGGCCCAACTGCACGGCCTGGAGTTCGTGGACCTGGGCAACTACCGGTTTCCTCCCGGCCTGCCCGACGAGCAAATCCTGCCCGCCAGCGTCATCCACCACCATCGCGTGCTGCCCGTGGCCCTCGAGGGCGACACCCTCACCCTGGCCTTCACCGAGCCGCCCCGCCAGACCGACCTGGGCAACCTGCGCCTCTTGCTCAACCGCCAGATTCGGCCCGTCCTCACCACGCCCAGTTGCTACCGGCACGTCATTCGCCAGCATTTCGGCCTGGGCGCCGAGACCCTCCAGCACCTGGGTGAGGAGCGCGCCCCCGCCGACGCCTCGGCCGACGTGGCCTTCCAGATTGACGCCGGCGAGGACGACGCCCGCGTCACCGCCGGCATCACGCGGTTTGTGGACCAGTTGCTGGCCGACGCCCTCCGGCTGGGCGCCACGGACATCCACATCGAACCGTACTTCGCCCACGTCAAAATCCGCTATCGCGTGGACGGCCTGATGCAGCCGGTCAAAACCCCGCCCGGCCTGCGCCAGGTCTATGGCGCCCTGGTCTCCCGCCTCAAAATCATGGCCGGCCTCAACATCGCCGAAAAACGCCTCCCCCACGACGGCCGCATCACGATGAAGACCGACAGCGCCGACTACGACCTGCGCGTGTCCATCGTGCCCACCAAGCATGGCGAGGCCGTCTGCCTGCGCATCCTCGGCCGCCAGAGCCTCCAGCTCGAACTGCGCGAGCTGGGCCTGGAACCCGACCAGGAGACCTTGATGCGCAGCCTCGCCGCCCTGCCCCAGGGCCTGGTGCTGCTCACCGGCCCCACCGGCAGCGGCAAGACCACCACCCTCTACGCCGTGCTCGCCAACGCCAACGACGAGGGCCGCAAAATCATCACCATCGAAGACCCGGTCGAGTACCAGTTGGAAGGCATCGTCCAAATCCAAACCAAGGAGGAAATCGGCCTGACCTTCGCCACCGGCCTGCGCGCCATCCTGCGGCACGATCCCGACGTGATCCTCATCGGCGAAATCCGCGACGCCGAGACCGCCGAGATCGCCGTGCGCGCCGCCCAAACCGGTCACCTGGTCTTCTCCACCCTCCACGCCAACGACAGCCTCAACGTGGTCGTCCGCCTCCTGGACATGGGCGTGGACCCGTTCCCCCTGGGCTCCGCCCTGGTCTGCAGCATCGCCCAACGCCTGGCCCAGCGCATCTGCCGCCAGTGCGCCGAGCCCGACCCCGCCCTGGCCGACGAGGAGCTGCGCGCCGAAATGGCCCGCGCGCTGCAACTGCCGCCGGAACAACTCCGGGCCTTGCGCGGTCGCGGTTGCGTCGAGTGCGGCGGCAAGGGCACGCGGGGCCGCGTGGCCGTGTACGAATTTTTCGTCATGCACGAAGCCCTGGCCGAGCTGCTCGGTCCCGGGGTGTCCACCGCGCGGCTGCGCGCCGCCGCGCGTCAGTACGGCTGGCGCTCCCTCCGCGAAGAAGCTTGGAAGAAGGTCCAGCAGGGCCTCATTCCCATCGCCGAAGTCCAACGGCTGACCTACCGGCTCAAGCAGCCCGGCCACCAGCCCTTGTTGCCCCTGGGCTGAACGGCCGGTTTGCACCGGCCGCCCGTGCTGGCACGTTGTCCCCCGTGAACCAGGCCCCTGCGCTGCCCCTCAAGCCCGGCGACCCCGCGCCGGACTTTCGCGCGCCCACCCAGACCGGCGAAACCCTCGCCCTGGCCGACCTGCGCGGCCGCTACGTGGTGCTGTACTTCTACCCGAAAGACCACACTCCCGGCTGCACCCTCGAGGCCTGCGGCTTCCGCGACCGCTGGCCCGCGCTCCAGGCGGCAGGGGCGGTGGTGCTCGGTGTCAACGCCGATTCACCGCAATCCCATGAACGCTTTGCCCGGCGCTTCCGCCTGCCCTTCCCGCTGCTGGCCGACCCCGAGCGGCGGATCATCCGCGCCTACGGCGCCGAAAGCCCTCACCGGCTGCTCCGCTGGCTGGGGCTGGGCACCCGGCGCATCACCTACCTGATCGGCCCCGACGGCCGCATCCTCGAAATCTGGCCCCGCGCCGGCACCGCCGGCCACGCCGCGGAAGTCCTGGCGGCCTTGGAACGGCATCGGCAAGAAAGCTGATTTGGCTCATGGACAGGCCCGCGACCTGTGCGGTTACGCGCTGGCCGGTAATCTTGGCGGACTTTTTACAGACGGCGTCCGGTCCTGCTAAAACGACCAGCCTTCTCTGCGCATCAACCCCAGCAGGTTGATGCACGAAATGCCCAGGTCACGGCACACATCCGGGATGTAGTAGCGCTTGCGTGGATTGCGTTTTTCGTGAGCCGAGGTTTCCTGAGAAACGACAATCCAATTTCGCTGTTTTGCCAGCGCGATCACGTAGGGATCGGCTTGTTCATGCAGATTGTTCACGTCCACCAGGTCGGGATAGCGTATTTGAATCTGCGTGGCTTGAGCTTGGAGGGCCGGGTCCGGGGGCACATACAACCCCGTTTGGTCGGCTGCCCACGTTCTCATTTCCGGCGTGCCGATGGCATTAATCTCTTCCTGCACCAGCGCGACCGCTTGTAAACGGCCTTCGCCTATCAGGCCTTCAATCCGTGCCTTGAGGCCGGGGAAAACATCCGTCGGGTAAAACCGTGCCTGCCAGTCCATCAGCGTGCTCGTGTCCACGGAATACATGTGCGGCCAGTTCCTCTCAATCGCCCGAGTCGAGCGGTTCGCGCGCCTCACCGGGGCCGGCACGCAGCTCCCCGCGCAGCTTCTCCACATGGTCCCAGCGCAGGTCCAGATACCTGCAGGCTTCCACGGCGGTGATTCGGTTGGTGTCCAGGGCCTCTAGCACCAACTGCGCAAACGGCCGGCCGGCGCGGCCCAGCGTTTTCTCCACCGGTGTGGCAAAACCTCCACGTCGCGGGGGCAAGTGCGCCACGTACAAGTCCCACTCCTGTTTCCAGCGGTGATAACCCGTCCACGTCAACTGCCCGGCGGCTCGCAGCCGTGTCGCCATGGCCAGGGGCGTGACATGAAAGCGGGCCGCCAGTTGACGTACGCGCTGCACATCCCATGCGTCCCGTCGCGCGGACACTTGTCGGAGCGATTCCTCCAACATCGGTTGCGGGATCAGCACCGCGCTGGCGGCCTCTTCGGCAAACCGTTCGACCTGTTGCCAGTCTGAATCAGCCCGGGATTCGTGCAGCGCCACGTTCTCCTCGGTTGCGCGCGCCAGCGCCAGGTGCACCAGCTCATGCATGAGCGTAAAAGCGCGCGCGCCAGCCGACAGCTCCCTGCTGTTGACGCCGATCACCGGCTTCGGGAACAAGGGCAACGTCAGGCCGCGCACTTCCTGGAGGCCAACCTTGGGAAACTGGAACACCAACACGCCAAGATTTTCAACGGCAGCGCGCCAGTTCCGCCAGGCCTGCCAATCGGTGCGCCACGCTCGTTGCTCCTGTTCGCTCACGCCCAGGGCGGAGCGTAGTCGCGCGCCTACGACCACCGGCGTCTCCTGCAGGCTTGCAACATGCCGAAATTCGGGCGGGGATTCCCCCAATTCCGCGCTCAGCTGAATGGCGACTTCGCGGCGTTGGGACATGACCCGGATGGCCAGCCGCAGCTCGGGCGACTCCCGGCCGGGTTGAACTCCGGGCAACCGGCGATACTGCGCAGCCAACGGCGGCAGCGATGGCGCCTCCGGAAGAAAGAAAACCGCCAGCGCCCGGTGATAAATCTTCGCCAGCGTTTGGGCCTGCCGCAAAGTAGGCTTCCGTTCGCCACGTTCCCAAGCCAGGAGCCGTTCGGGGCGGACACCGGCCCGTTTTGCGACCGGTTCGGGGTCCACATACCCGGCCTCGCGCCGCGCCCATTCGAGCACGGCGGGCGTCACCGAGGCTGGCAGCGAGGCAGGCATCGTATGTTGTCGTCACTTTACCGCCCGGCGGCGCTGCGGGCACGTCCAAAAAGTTTTCCACTTGCCCCGCTAGGCGGCTGAACCATTATCCCAGCGTGCGGGGCGCACTTCGGCCGCCCCGCCGGCCGGGTTGGGGTCGTAGCTCAGTTGGTAGAGCGTCTCGTTCGCAATGAGAAGGTCAGGGGTTCGACTCCCCTCGACTCCACCAAGCCTGCCCGCCCGCGCCCTTTCCCGCTCATCACCGTCGTTCGCCCGAATCACCGCCGCCGTACGGCCGCACCCGGTGGGCTGAAATCGGTGGACCGAATCACCCGCCGCGTGAGCCCCTCCCGTGGGGCGGCCTCCGCGAAGCCGGCCGACCACAGCAGCCACGCCCCGTCCTCGCGTGCGTACCGCGGCGGCTCGCCGGGCTGAAAGGGGTCCGCCGGCACCGCCTCGAGAATTTCCGGCACCAGCGCCTCGAGGCGGTCGGGCCAATGCCCGTGGGTTTCCGCGTACACCCGCAGCGCGAGGGTGAGCCGGCAGGACTCGAGTTCCCACAGCCACTGTTGCCAGCTAGCCAACACCGGCTGGGACGCGGGGAACGCGTGGGCCAGCCGCCAGACGGCCGGCCGGTCCCAGAAGTGCCGCCACCCGGTCACCGGTTCCAGCCCGGGCGGCGTGGACGCGTCCGGGGGGTTGCCTCCTTGCGCCCGGTCGCGGAGCGCCCGCAACTGCGCGCCGAAACAGGCGGCCTCCATGCGGTCGAAGTCCGCCGCGCGCGCGACGCGGGTTTGGAGGACGCCGACCAGTTCGCCCAGGGGCCGCAGCAGATGCAAGGCGCCGTGGTAGTCGGGTTCGGAGCGGCGTTGCCAGCCACTGATGCGGTCCACGAGGTCCTCAAACAAACTCACCGTGTCCCGGCGGATCAACATCCCGGCCAGCCGCGCGGCGCGTGTCACACGCGACCACTCGGCCTGGCGGGCCAGCCGCAAGACGCCCGCGGCGCGGGACACCTGGCGGGCGTAGCTCTCCGCCGGCGGCGCCGCCCGACGACCCGCGGCCGTCAGTCCGGCCAGGACTTCCCGCGCCACGTTCGGGGGCAAGGGCGCCCCGTGAAGGGCCTGGGAGCGGAACTCTCCCGTCAGGCGGTCGGCGAGCAGGGCCGAGCCCCGTTCATCAAAGAAGCCCGCAAACTCGGTCGCCGGCGTCACGGCCGCGAGCAAGTGCCAGCCGCGCACCCACTGGGCGTAAGCGGTCGGGGCGTCGCCGGCCTCGAGGGCAACCTGGGCCGCGGCCAGGATGTGGCGAAAGAGCGCCTCAAGTCCGAGCCAGTCCTCGGGGCGCAGTTCGCGCGGCGGCCGCCAATCGGGCGCGGCCAGGGCCGCTTGCACGTGATTGGCCAGGTCGGCGGCCGGCTCTGGCGACTTGAGCGCTTCGGCCGGGTCCACCGGCGGAAGCATCACCCGCGGAAAAACGCCGAGCGCGCGAGCGCCGGTCGGGTTGCCCCGGGCCGCCGCCGAGCTCGCGGATCGGGCCGCCGCGCGGACGTGATACCAGAAGTTGGCCTGCGTCAGTTCCCGGGGGGCAAACAGCGTCGTGGCGTCCGGGATCGAAGCAAGGTCCGGCGCGGGCAGTTCGCGGAAGCCGTACCGCCAGCCGTACAAACTGAACAGGCCCGCCAGGACAATCGCCGCGCCGACGCCGCGCCACAGTCCGCGGCGTCGCCGGCGCGCGCCGGGCCGGCGCGGGGCCGGGGCGCCGGCCGCGGGCGTCACCGCGCGGGCCGCGGAAGTGGTGGATGGATTCGCCGGCACGGCCGTTTATATATCGCCGGGACGGAACGGCGGCAGCTTGAATCCCGGGGCAGCGCCGCGCCTCCGGGCCGTGAGGTCGCGGGCGGAATTGCCTTGCCGGGCCGGGCCGTGCCCCGCTTAATGCCGGCGGTTTTGCCAGGGGCCGTGGAACGCCGACGGGCAAACCCCGCCAGGGCCGGAAGGCAGCAACGGTAGTCCGCTTGGCGTCTGCCGCGGTTACCCTGGCATTTCTTCCTTCCCGCGTTTCCTCCCGGCCCCTGCGCGGGGCGCAGCCAGGCCGCCGCGCAGCAGTTCGAGAAACCGCGCGGCGTCCTCGCGCATGGCCACGTTGTTGAACAGGCACCAACCGCCCGCCGGAAACGCGCCCACCCGCTCGCACAACCAGCGCAATTCCGCGTCCGTGTAGCGGTGGCCGTAGCCGCTCCGACCGTGCAGGCGGAAGTAGAACGGGCCGGGCGTGACCGGCGGCCGCACCCAGGGGTCCACGACGTGGATCAGGTCCAGCTCGCGGCAAAGGGTTTCAATCACGGCGTCGGGCCAGGCGCCGCGCGGTTCCCAGGCCAGGCGGGGCGCCGGCTCGCGGCGTTTTTCGAGGTCCGCCCGCACCCGGCGGATGAACCGGCGCAGGTTTTCGAGATGCTCGGGTTCCGGACCGAACGACGCGGGGCATTGGAAGACCACCACACCGGCGCGCAACGCCCGGGCGATTTCGCGGGTGCGTTCCCAGGCCGCCCACACTGCGTCGCTCGGGCGGAAGGCGCCCACCTGGTCGCGCCACGCGGCCGGCAGGGGATGCCGCAAGCGGCGGTACGTGGGCGAGCCGGGCGGGTGAGTGATGAGTTGCCAGGCTTTGAGGGTGAACTCGAAGTCCGGCGGCGCGCGCTCGCGCCAGCGGGCGGCCGTCCCGGGCAGCGGCGGGTCGTAAAAGGTCTGTTGCACCTCGACCAGCGGAAAGTCCCGGAAGTACGCAGCCTGCGCCCCGGCAAAGCCGCAACAGCCCACGCGCACGGCGGGCGGCGCGGCAGTGTCCGATGCTGACGAGCGGGCGGGCTTCATGCGCGGAGCTTGGGCGCGGCAGCGCGCGGCCGGCAAGTCCGCGTGGGGGCGCAGACCGCCAGCCAGGGGCTGGAAATCAACACCCGGGTCGCTCCGGCCGGGACACCCCGGCGCCGCTGGGCCGGAAAGATTCGGTGGGTCGTGGGTGGTACGGCGAACTTGGCCGGGGGGTCGGCCGACTCCGATGGGTAGGGCGCCGCTGCGCAGGCGCCGGACGTCCGGCCGCGCCGCAGCGCGGCCCAACCGGTCGCTCCTTGCTCCGGGCAAACGGTCCGTTCCATCCACGGCCCGCCCGCGCGGCAGGGTGCGGCTACTCGTCGTGCCGGAAGTTTTTCGCGCGGACCGGATTGACGCGCCCGGTCCGGGGCGTTAACAAAACGTCAGATTCCGAGCGAGAAGAACCGGGCCGGCCCGGCGCCGGCCGCAGCCACGACCGGTTATGGAAACCATCCTGCCCTCCGAGTTCAAACGCGGCATGGTCCTGTTGCTGGACGGGACGCCGTACGTCCTCGAGGAGTTCCACGTCAGCGGCACCGCGCAAACCAAGCACAAACTGCACGCGCGCCTGCGCCATTTGAAGACCGGGCGGCTGCTGGACCAGACCTTCACTGAGGGCGAACGGGTGCCGGCGGCCGAGGTCCAGCACCGGCGTGTGCAGTTCAGCTACAACCCAGGGGAGGACTTTGTTTTCGCGGACGTCGAGTCCTTTGACGAGCTGATCCTGACGCGCGAGCAGATCGGCGAGCGCCGCGGCTTCCTCAAGGAAAACGAGGAGTACCGCGCCCTGATGCTGGATGGCCGGCTGGTGGACATCGTGTTGCCGCCCACCGTGACGCTCGAGGTGACCGAGACCGCCCCGCCCATCCGCGGCGGCTCGGACGCCACGTGGAAACCCGCCCGGCTCGAGACCGGGCTGGAGATCATGGTCCCGCTGTTCATCGCCACCGGGGAAAAAATCCGCGTGGACACCGCCACGCGGAAGTACGTGGGCCGCGAAAGCGAGGGCAAGAAATAGGCGGCCCGGACCGCGGAGCGCGGCCCGCGGCGCGGCGGGCGCTCAAACCGCGGGCGGGGATTGGAGCGGCGCAGGGAATGGCGGGCGGCGGCCGGTGGCCCCGGTGAGGAGGCGTTCGTACTCGGCCGGCGCGACGGCGCGCGGGACCGCGCGGCAGAGGCGTTCGCAGCCCGGGAAGCGCCAGAGGTTGGGGAAGTCCCGGCATTGCTGCGGCTTGACCGGTTGCACGCGGCAGTCGCGGCCCTCGAGGAAGACGCAGGCGCCATCGGGTTTTTCCGCGAGCACCAGTCCGCGCCGGTCGGCCCGCAGCCGGGCGAAGCGCTGGATGAAATCGAACTCGCCCAGACCCAGGTAAGCGGCCAGGCGGGAGATATCCGCGTCCGTAAGCCGCACCTGCCCGGGCCAGCGGCAGCACGCGGTGCACCGCTGACATTCCCAGAAAACCGGCATGGCAGCGCTCCGGGAGACCGCGGCCGGGGGCGATCAACCCGCGGCGCGCGCGGCGGCCAGGTCGCTGCGCCGCTGGGCCATGCTCTTGAAGAACTCGTAGCCCTCGCGCAGGCGGCGCACGCACACGTCCTTGTCCTCGAGCATCGTTTTGAGGATGCGCAGGATCGGTTTCGGGCGCAGGTAGTAGCGGTGGTAGAACCGCTCGACCGCCTCGTAGATTTCCTCCTTCTTGAGCTCCGGGTATTCGAGCGCGGAGTCCTGGAAGCCGTCCTCGTGGACGATGTCCGTCTTGTCCCGCTTGACAAACCAGCCGTTGAGCCGGGCCTGCTCGTACAGCTCGGTGCCCGGATACGGCGCGGCCAGGCTGACCTGGACCGAGAACACGTCCAGCTCCTGGGCGAAGCGGATGGTTTCCTCGATGGTTTCGCGCGTCTCGACCGGCAGGCCGAGGATGAACGTGCCGTGGATCACCACGCCCGCCCGGTGACAATCGCGCGTAAAGCGGCGCATTTCCTCCTTGGTCACGCCCTTCTTAATGTTGCGGAGGATTTGGTCGTTGCCGGATTCGTAGCCCACCAGGAACAGCCGCAGCCCGCCGTCTTTCATCTGGCGGATGGTGTCGTAGTCGAGGTTGGCGCGGCTGTTGCAGCTCCAGGTCAGGCCCAGCGGGGCGAGCTTTTTCGCGATCTCCCGCGCCCGGGGGAGGTTGGCCGTGAAGGTGTCGTCATCGAAGAAAAACTCCTTCACCTGCGGGAAGAGGCGTTTGAGGTAGGCCATCTCGTCGGCCACGTTTTGCGCCGAGCGGACGCGGTACTTGTGGCCGCCGATGGTCTGGGGCCAGAGGCAGAAGGTGCACTGGGCCGGACAACCGCGGCCGGTGTAGAGGCTGATGTACGGGTGCAGCAGGTACCCGATGAAATAGCGCTCGATCTGGAGGTCGCGCTTGTACACGTCCGCCACCCAGGGCAGCGCGTCCATGTTGGCGATCAATTCGCGCTCGGGGTTGTGGCGGATGCGGCCGTCCCGGTCGCGGTAACTGAGTCCGGCGACGGTCTCGAGCGGGCGGCCCTCGGCCACTTCCTTGCAGGTGAAGTCGAATTCCCGGCGGCCCACCCAGTCAATGGCCGGCGAGGCCTTGAGCGTCTCGGCAGGCAGGACCGCGGCATGGGCGCCAACCAAGCCGATGACGGTGTCCGGGCGTTGGGCCTTGATGGCCTCGGCCACCTTGCAGTCGTTGCGCAGCGAGGGCGTGCTGGTATGAATGATGACGTGGTCGTAGTCGCGCACGATGCGCAGGCATTCCTCGCGGCCGATGCCGTGGGGCGGGCAGTCCAGCAGGCGCGAGTCCGGCACCAGGGCGGCCGGTTGCGCCAGCCAGGTGGGGTACCAGAAGGAGGTCACCTCGCGGCGCGCCTGGTAGCGCGAGCCGGCGCCGCCGTCGAAGCCGTCAAAGCTGGGAGGGCAGAGGAAGAGGGTGCTCATGGGTGGGTCGAGAGAATGTCAGGAAAGGATTTCTTCGTGCAAAGCCTGTCGCAACGCCATCATGCCGGGTTCCTTCCGCGCGACCAACTCGCCGACCAAACGCCGCAGGGATTTTAGGCGCTGGTTGATCTCCGCGTGGAGCCCCTTGCCGTCATCGTGCGCGAAGCCGAAATCGGTCAACCGCAAGCCGGCCTGCCGCGCGGCCTGCACCAGCCAGGGTTCCAGGCGGGGACAGAGCAGGATCACCCGATTGTTGCGCCGCCGGTCCATCAAGACGCGCACCGCATGGGCGTTGTCAAGCACCTCGAGGCCCTGCAGGTAGGGCAGGGGATGCGCATGGGGGTCCTCATCCATCAATCCGATTACCCCTTCGAGGCGCTGCAGTTGCGCGCACACGCGGTCCCGGCTGGCGGCGTGTTCCACGCAACGGGCGTCTATCCCCAGACTCACCACCAGGGTTTCATCCGGCTTGCATTCCACGAACCACCTC
>CAYXPA010000040.1:0-34902 GCA_964466945.1 uncultured Verrucomicrobiota bacterium
GGCGTGACCGAACTCTACGTGGGCCGCGGCTTTGTCCCGACCCCGGAGAACTTCAGCAGCCGCCAGCGCGAGTGGGGCGCCCCGGATACCAGCGCGGTGGCCAGCGGCGCGGGGAACCCCACCGGGCCCGGGAGCACCAACGTGTTTTACGTGCTGGCCGTGGGCCGCAAGCTCCCGGCCGTGCCCCAAAACTTCGCGCTCGGCGCGGTCACGGCGGGATTCCGTCTCGAAAGGACCTGGCCGACCACGGTGGGCAACGCCGGCGAGGTCACGCTGGACCTCCGCGGCGCGGGGTTCACCCCCTACACCACGTTCGCCGTCCGCGCCGGGGCGGAGCAGCGCGTCGCCGTGCGCCGGAGCGTGCGGGAGAGCGGGCGGGTGTTTGCGACCTTTGACCTCTCGGGCGCGCCCGCCGGTCCGGCCGACCTGGTGGCGGAGGGCGGGGGCCTGGAAGTGGCACTGCCCGGCGCGCTCACCGTGGTCGAGGGCGGCACGCCGGACTTTTACGTCGCGCTGAGCGGGCCGAGCACGACCCGCGCCGGGCGGTTCATGAGCTGGTTTGTGACGTACGGCAACCGCGGCCTGGTGGACCTGAAGCTGCCGCTGCTCAAGTTCAGCGCGCCGGGCGCCACCGAGATTCAACTCTACGACAGCACCCTGAACTGGGCGGACGCGTTCACCTTCTGGGCGCTCAACCCGGAGGCCTTGCTGCCCACGCTGGGGCCGGGCCAGGAGGTCACCTTCGAGGTGCGGGTGAAAACGTTCACCGCCGCGCCCATCACCGTGACGCTGATGACCGGGGAAGATTTCACCGCCAACCCCGCGCCCTTCAACTGGAGCACCCTCCCGCCGGCGCCCGGGGCCGACCCGGCCAAGTGGGCCGAGTTGGTGAACAGCCTCCCGGCCCGCCTGGGCGCGACGCTGGGCGAGTACCAGGTGTTGCTGGAAAGGGACTTGGCTGAGCTTGCGGCCGGCGAATTGCGCTTCAGCTATGTGGCAAACGTCAACGGGCAATGGTTGCTCGGGGACGAACCGGAGGGTGTCTCCATCGAACTGCCCATTCTCCCCGTGCCGGAAGACGTCCCCCTGCTGTCCCGGACGCCCGGCCTGCACGGCCCGAACGTCAAGCTTCCCGGGGACGGGATTCGCAAGACCTGGGTGGTGTTGCTCACGGACACTGATTACACCGGGATCCACGCCAGCCATCTCACGGGCGTCGCCCGGGACTTTGCAGACGTGAAGCACTACATGCAAAACGAGCTTCGCGTTCCCGACGAGCAGTTCCTGGGCCTGCACGACCGCACGAACGACACCTTCACCTGGACGCACGACCGGTTCATCGAGGCGCTAAAGACCTTCAAAGGCAAGGTGGATGGCGACGACAACCTCGTGGTCTGGTTTGCCGGACACGGCGGTCGCAAACCCTCCGGCACGCCGTACCTCTGCCTCAACAACGGCTACGTCTCGCCGGTCGCCTTCCAAAACGCGATCAACGAGGTGGGCGCCGGAACCACCTACTTCGTGAACGATTCCTGCCACTCGGGCGCCTTCGTGGACATGGTTAATCCGGACAACACCACGTTCGTCGGCATCGCCGCGACACCGGGCGGCCGCGTGGCCTGGGAGAACGCCAGCGGCGGCGAACTCACCACCAAGCTCAAGGCCCAGTTGCGCAAGTGCCGCAGCCTGGAGACCTCCTTCGACCTCGCTAGGGACCTCATCACCCACAAGTACCAAGGCCGGCAAGAAGTGAAACACCAGCAAAGCCCGGTGCTCGCCAATCCGTCCGGCGTCAGCCTCGAGGGCAAGCCATGGAATGACCCGTCCGGTTTTTGGCAGCGCTTGCGCGATACCTTCCGCAACGCGCCTTACCCGGGCGTGGTCGCCGGCGGCACCTTCAACATCGTCGGCAGCGTGGACCCGAACGACAAATACGCCCTGGCCGGCGCGGGTATGGCCCGGTGGGTCCACACCGACCAGGTGCTGCCGTTTGAAGTGCGGTTCGAGAATCTGCCCACCGCCGCCGCCCCTGCACAGGAGGTACTGGTCACGGACGTGTTGAGCACCCATCTCGATTGGTCCACCTTCGAGCTCAAAACCATCGCCTTTAACGATGTGCGGCTGACGCTGCCGCCCGGCTTGCAACGGTATTCCACTACCGCGCACGTTGGCTCCGACCCCAACCCGGTCCTGATCAACGTGGACTTCGACCCCTACACCGGCCAGGTCACTTGGCGGTTGCGTTCGGTGGACCCCGCCACCGGCGAGTTGCCCGAGGACCCGTTTGCGGGCTTCCTGCCGCCAAACGACGCCTCACACCGGGGCGAAGGCGCGCTCACCTACACCGTCCGGCCGAAGCTCGACCTGCCCGACGGCACGAAGATTCGCAACCAGGCCACCATCCTCTTCGACCCGACCTACGGCGCCAATCCGCCCATCCTCACGCCGGTGGTGACGAACACCGTGGACTCGGTGGCGCCCACGAGCCAGGTCCAGCCGTTGCCCGCGCAGGCCGGCGGCCCGACGCTCGAGGTCACCTGGACCGGCCAGGACGCGCCCGGCGGCTCCGGCATCGCCAGCTACGACGTGTACGTGGCGCGCGACACCGGCCCATACCAGCTCTGGCTCTTGGCCACCACCGTCACGAACGCCGTCTTCACCGGCCAACCGGGCTCGACATATCGGTTCTACAGCGTGGCCCGCGACGCCGCCGGCAATACCGAAGCGGCGCCGGAGACTCCGGACGCGACCGCGGCCTTCCCCGGCGGCGCGACCTTCGAGGCGTGGATCGCCAGCCAGGGTGTGCCCGCCCACGCGCGCGGCCCGGCGGACGACCCGGACCAAGACGGTCTGGCCAACTTCGCCGAGTACGCGCACGCGCTGAACCCGCTGGTCAAAGACGCCGCGCTGGCGCGGCCGAAAGCCGGCTTGGTGCAGGCCGGCGGCGCCACGTACCTGGCGCTGACCTATCGCCGGCCCAAGACCGAGCCGGCCGACGTGCAGTACCGCGTGACGCGGTCGCACACCGTGCACCCTTGGGCCGGAGCGGGCACGGTCACGCCGGTTGGTTCGCCGGTGGACCGGGGCGATTATGTCGAGGTAACCGTGCGCAGCAGCGATCCGGTCACCGCCGCCGCCCTGGGCTTCCTGCGGCTGGAAGTGCTGCGGCGGTAAAGGGCGCGGGGACCGACAAACCCGGGATGTCCCTCACCCGTTGGCTTCTCGAGAAAAAAGGCGCCCGGTAGAAACCGGCGATTTGAGGCCGCTTGCAAAAAGCCGGCGTGGACGCCTACTTTCGCGGCGAGATGTTCAACCGGCTGACCATCGCCTCGCAGTTCAGCCCCGAGGCCCGAGCCGTGGTGTTTCACGGCGATTGCCGGGAACTGTTGCGGCAGCTCCCGGACGCGACCATTCAGTTGGTGGTTACTTCACCGCCCTACAATCTGGGCAAGGAGTATGAGTCGCGCCTGGACCTGGAGGTTTATCTGGCCCAGCAACGTGAGGTCATCGCGGAATGTGTGCGCCTGCTGCACCCTCGCGGCAGTCTGTGCTGGCAGGTGGGAAACTACGTGGACCGCGGCACCATTATTCCCCTGGATTGCCTGCTCTACCCGGTGTTCGCCAGCTTCGGCCTGAAGATGCGCAACCGCATTATCTGGCACTTCGAGCATGGTCTGCATTGCAGCCGTCGGCTTTCCGGGCGCTACGAGACGGTCCTGTGGTACACCAAGGGGGAGAATTACGTGTTCGACCTGGACCCCATTCGGGTCCCCCAAAAATACCCCGGCAAAAAGTATTTCAAGGGCCCCAAGGCCGGCCAGTACTCCTGCAATCCGTTGGGCAAAAATCCGGGTGACGTGTGGGCCATTCCCAACGTCAAAAGCAACCACGTCGAGAAAACCGAGCACCCCTGCCAGTTTCCCGTGGAGCTGGTGGAACGCTTGATTCTGTCCCTGAGCCGGCCGGGGGACTGGGTCTTGGACCCTTTCCTAGGTGTCGGCACGACGGTGATTGCCGCCATCCGTCATGGCCGTCGCGGCGTTGGCGCGGAAGTGGTGGCCCGGTACGCCGAGATTGCCCGGTCCCGTATCGGTCTGGCCGCGGAGAACGCCCTGCCCGTGCGACCGATGCACCGGCCGGTGTTCGATCCCCGGAATGCGGGACGAAATCTCACCACCGCGCCCTGGCTGGCTCAACCTGTCCCCGACCAGCACTTGGCGCTGTTGGAAGCCTCCACGGCTCCCGGCCCTTCCCGGTGAAGATCGTTGAGACCTATTCCCACCTCAACGGCTTGGAGTACTTGCTGGTCCACAAACCCGCTCTTTGGCAGGAGGTTCAGGATGTCATTCGGTCGGTGGACGGCCAGGCCTGCCGTTCCAAGGTCAGCCGGGAAAAGACAATGCTGGGGCAGGTGCTTTACAGTCCCAAGGCCATGAACAAGGCGTTTGCGGGGTTGTTGTCTGCTCGCGCTTGGAAAGAAAGCCGGGTCCAGTACTGGGTCACCAAAAGTGAGCGCTTGATCCGGCAAACCCTCACCCACCCTCCCGAACAGCAAAAAGCCGAAATCGAAGCCGCCGGGGAGAAGCCCATTTTCAGCTACAACCAGACCGATTACGTCAAGGATCGGGTCGCCTTGGAAGTCCAGTTCGGGAAATACGCCTTTGTCGCCTACGATCTCTTCGTTAAGCACCTGGCGTTTTACGTCCGGGACCAGATTGATGTGGGCATCGAGGTGCTGGCCATGAAATCGCTCCAGGCCAACATGTCTTCCGGGCCGGGCTACTACGAGGGGGAACTTTACAACATCGTCCGGAACGGTCGCGGTGTTCCGGCGGTGCCGCTGGTGCTGGTGGGTGTGGAACCGTAAACCGGTGCCGCATCGGGCCGGATTGTGATCGCAGGACCCGCCTCCCGAAAACACCCGGGCCTTGCTCAGCAGCCCGTGCGCGCCCGATGGGGGGCGCTCCTCCTCAAGGCAGCTCCGCCCGCAGGGTAACGATGCCCTGGCCCGGGAGCGTCAGGGCGCGTTCAAGGCGGCGTTGGGGCGCTTCGCTGGTGTCGCTCCACCACACCCGTCGCGGCGCCGGGGCGCGCCAGTCCAGGCGCACGCGGGTCTCGCGCGGCGCGGCGTTCCACAGGCGCACGATCCAGGCGCGGCCGTCGTCGCTCGGTTTGAGGCCGGTCACCAACACCTCCGGCGCGGAGACCGTGAAGCGCGGGGCGCCGGGCGGCCGGGACCCGCGCGCCCGCACGGGCACCAGCGGCTGGGAGCACGCCACGGCCAGGCGCGTGGCCGCGGCCGGGTCGTAGCCGCGATGCGGCCGGAGCACGTAGCGGAACCGCACCGGGCCTTCCTGGTAGGCGCGGTAGTTGGTGCCCCAGTGGTTGTTCATGGCCCAGGAGTAGAGCCGCTGCGTCGGGCCCACCTGCTTGCGCCAAACGTCCGGGTTGGCCTGCGAGTTGAGCAGGTTGGCGGTGAGCCCGCCCACCTGCACCAGCGGAGCGTCGAGCGTGACCCAGGTGACACCAAACCGCTCGTTGGCCACGTCGGCCCAGCGGTTGACGGTGAACCAGTTTTTGCAGGCGCTGGGCATCTGGTCGGCATCCGGCCGGACCACGGCGAAGGGCACTTCGATCCGCACCTGGCCGTCCGGCACGGCGAAGGGGAAAGCGAAGTTGAGGCTCTCCTTGCCGTCCGGGGCGTGGTAGCTCGCGGCCACCAGGCGCGTCTTGTCCACCAGGTTGATCAACTCCACGTGGTCCAGCCCGGCAACCAGCCGCACCTCGCGGACCAGCCGATGGCAACCGGGCGCCTCCGACTCCACGATCAGCGAGGCCACCAGCGGCCCGGGCTCGCCCACGCGCAGACGCACCGGGCCGCTGCCGCGCGCCGTGGCCGGGTTGTCGCCGTTGAAGTACAGGTAGTCGTTGAGCGCGTGGCCGGCGGCGGTGTCCACCAAGTTGCCTTCGATGCCCGCGGCGCGCAGTTCCACGATGCCGCCGGAGCGCGGGTCCAGCACCACCTTGAGCAGGTCGTTTTCCAACGTGTTCCCTTCCGCGCGCGCGCGACCCTCGCTGTGGGGCGCGCCCGGACCAATCATGTACCGGCGCGCGGCCAGCGGCGGCACCTCCTTGGCCAGGAAGACCAACTCGCCGCTGCGCAGGCGTTGCGAAGCCCCGGGCCGGCCGTCCGGGTCCGTGACGCGGTCGCCCGCGGGCGTGAAATCCTTCGGCAACATCACCAGCTCGGTGCGCGGCCAGGAGGTGGTGTTGAACAGGTCCACGGCGCCGGGCACTTCGGGGCCGGCGGCCAGCGCCCGCGCCTGCTCGAGCAGGTCGCGCGAGAGCGCGTCGGCGGTGGCGGCGTAGCTTTGTTTGATCGCCCACTGCTCGAGGGTTTCCCGGCGGGCCGGCTCGCTCACGCTGCACCAGGCGCCCCAGGTGTGTTCGGAATAGAGCAGCACGAAGCGCCAGGCTTCCTCGAAGTCGGCGCGCGGCCAGGTCCGCGGGCGGAGCAGGGCCCACAAGGCCGCGGCCTGGGCCACGCGGTCCGAGCTGGCGCGGTTCAGGGCGGTCTCGAGCGCCGAGGAGCCGGCGCCGTCCTCCCAGTACGGGGTCCAGTCGCCCCGCACCTCGGGCAGTTGCGCGCCGTGCTGCTGCTCGAAGGCGCGGAAGGCCGCGCTGGCGGAGCTGATGATGAACCTGGGCCAGGCGTACCGGGCCTGCCAGTCGCGCACGAAATCGCAGATGGCCGGGTCGGGCACCGCGTTGTCGCCGTGGCCGCTCCAGCGGATGTGGGCGATGGTGTACGGGTAACCGCGCGCGGCCAGTTGGCCGAGGTAATCCTCGACCCAGGCCGGGGTGAGCTGGCGGACGATGTGGGACATGGCGTAGCCCTTGAGCGGAATCCACACCAGCACGCGCTCCCGGCCGGAGGGCCCGACCCACCAGAACGGTTTGTTCTCCCACTGCACGAGGATGTCGCCGATGCGGTCGAAAAAGTTCGGCGCGACCGAGAAGTACTTGAGGCCCGCCTGCGCCATGGCCGGGACGGTGCCCCAGGTGTAACCGGGCACGTCGCTGATCATGGCGGCGTCCAGCGGCGCGCCGGTGCGCTGGCGCAGTTCGGTGGCGAGCTTGAAGAGTTGGATCAACTCTTCCGGCCGGCACAGCCCGGTCAGTTCGTTCAGGTACATGCCGCACAGGGCCACCTGGCCGGACTTGAGGGCGGCCAGGAACTCCCGGCGTTGCGAGGCGTCGAGGCGGCGCTGGTACAGGTCGGCGGCCCAGAGCACCTCGACGTTCCAAACAAAGCGCGCGCCTTCCGGGTAATGGGCCGTGCGCCGCGCCGCGGCGATGCCGGCCCGGAGGTTGTGGACCTGCTTTTCCTCGATGTCGGTCTGGAGCTCGGTGTAGCCGATGTCGGTGTGCGAGTGCGGCAGGATGTACACGGTCAGCGGGCGGAAGGCGGGCAACGTCACCTCGCCCTGCCAGAGCGGACGGCCTCCGGTGGCTTCCACCACCACCGGCCAGCGGCGCTCGTGCTCGGCCGGGGGCAGGGCGAATTCAAGTTCGCCGCGTCCCGGGGCCAGTCGCACCGGCCGCGTGCCGGCCTCGCCCAGCCGGACCGTGGCTTCCACGGGTTCGAGGTACGGATAGTCCAGGACCAGCCGCACCGGTTGTCGCAAACCTTCCGGGGTGCGTTCCGCGATGGCCGGCGCATGGACCGCCACGCTCAGGGCCGTCGGCGCGGGCTCGGTGGCGCCCGCCGCGAAGAACGCGATTTCCGCCCCGCCCACGGTGCCGAAGTTTTGCGGGCCCAACCGGGTGACCTGCCAGCGCACGCGCGCGGCCTCGAGCGGGGGGTGCAGCGCGGCAAAGGTCACCCCGCCCCGTTGGCCGGAATGGGTCACGGCCTGCCGGCCCACTTCCCGGCCGGCGCTGTCGAAGAGAATCAATTCCGAGCCGGTGAGGGTGGCCGGGTCGTTGCGGTCCTGGTGCCGGAAGCCGGCCAGCCGGACGGGACCGCCGAGGTCAAATTCGACAAACGTGCCCACGCCCTTGCCGTTGGAGGAGTACTCGGTTTGCGGCCGTCCGTCGGTCAGATGGGCGGCCTCGTGATGGCCGCCCGGATACGCCTCAGCCGCGGCCATGATGCGCGGGGCCGGCAGCGGCACCAGGCGGGTGAAGCCGGTCGGCTCGGCCGCGCGCGTCGGCGCCGAGGCGAGGGACAGACTCAGGAGCAGCGCGGAACCGGTGAGGGGGCGGGGCGTTTTCATGACCGAAAAGTGATTGAACCAACCCGATGGGGTACGCGCGAGAGTGCGCCGCGGCCGGACCTGATGCCAGCCCAATCTCATGTTGCCGTTCCGGTGTTCCAAATGGCTTTATGTCGGAGACCACGCGCCACCGACTTTCGCCCGGTGGCGGGTCTCGCGGGGACCGGTCGGCACGCCGGGCACAAGCCGCGCGCGGAGGAACGCGCCGCGAACCGGCCGTGAATGCCCGTTGAAAAGCCCCGGCGCGACGCCTAAAGTGTGCCCGTGATTGCCGACCGGCCGTACATGCGCAAGCCGACGCCGTGGCGACTGCCCCTCGTGTCCGCCACCGCCGTGTTGATTGCGGTGAACCTGGTCGTGTTTGTCTTTCAGAACATCAACGCGGTGTACCTGCACTGGCCGGTGGAGCGGGAACTGGCCCTGAGCCGGGACGGGTTGGAGAACGGGAAGCTCTGGCAGTTGTTCACCTTCCAGTTTCTGCACCTGGGGAGCTGGCATTTCATCTGTAACGCCATTGGCCTGTTTTTCCTGGGCCGGCTGCTGGAGTCCTCCCTGGGCAAGGCGCGGATGCTCGAGGTGTATTTCGGGAGCAGTTTTCTGGGCGGGGTCTTGCAGGCCACGCTGGCGTTGATCCTGCCGCGCTATTTCGGGATGCCCACGATGGGTGCTTCGGCGGGAGTGTGCGGGCTCCTGGCCGCTTTCGCCCTGCTGGAACGAGACCGGACGCTCTTGTTCATGTTCGTGCTGCCCATCCGCGCCTGGTACCTGCTGTTGTTCACGCTGGCGGTGACGGTGTTTTTCGTGCTGGTGCCGTCCGAGCCGGGCGTGGCCCACGCAGCACACCTGGGCGGCTTGCTGGGTGGCATGGGGTACGTGCACTGGATTCTGCGCCGGGAGCGACGGTTGTTTGACTGGGGACACGCCGCGCCGGACCGCACGTGGCGAGAGGAACTGGTCCGCGCCGGTAACGGGGATACCCGCCCGCGGCGTCGCCCAGACCCGGGCCCTGAGGACCTCCCCCCCGCCGAATTCATCAGCCGCGAGGTGGACCCCATCTTGGACAAAATCTCCGCCCACGGCCTGCAAAGCCTCACCGACCGCGAGCGGCGCATTCTCGAACAGGCGCGGGCGCGCATGCTCAAGCGCTGAGCCCCGGGCGAGGGGCTGGGCGGCCGGGTGCGGGAAGCAACGGGCCGGGCGAGAGGACGCCCGACTCAGAACTGGCGCAAGAACCGCACGTCGTTCTGGTAGAAAAGGCGAATGTCCGGGATGCCGTAGCGGATCATGGCAATGCGTTCGATGCCAAACCCAAACGCCCAGCCGGTCCACACCTCCGGGTCGTAGCCCACATTCTCGAACACCTGCGGATGCACCATGCCGCAGCCGGCGATCTCGAGCCATTCCCGACCCATCTTGCGCGTGAGCGGGCTGCCAAAATCAATCTCGAAGCTCGGCTCGGTGTAGCTGAAGTAGTGCGGGCGAAAGCGGATTTTCGTTTCCGGTCCCATCAGCTCCTTGAAGACGAATTCGACCGTGCCCTTGAGGTCGCCCACCGTCACCCCGCGGTCCACGTACAGGCCCTCGACCTGGTGAAAGGTCGGGTTGTGCGTGGCGTCGGCGTTGTCCCGCCGGTACACCCGTCCGGGCACAATGATGCGCACCGGCGGCGGCTGGGCGCGCATGACCCGGATTTGCACCGAGGAGGTGTGCGTGCGCAACAAACGCCGCGCCGGCGTGGCCAGGTAAAAGGTGTCCTGCGTGTCCCGCGCCGGATGGTCCGCCGGCGTGTTCAGCGCGTCGAAGCAGTGGTACTCGTCCTCGACCTCCGGCCCGTCGGCCACGGCGAAGCCCAGCTTGCGAAAACTCCGGACGATGTCTTCGGTGACCTGCGTCAGCGGATGCAGGTGGCCCAGGGTGCGCCGTCGGCCGGGCAGGCTGAAATCGGTCGGCTGCTTCGGCCGCGCGACTTCCAGTTCGAGCGCGGCGCGTCGCGCGGCCAGGGCGCTTTCCAACTCGGCCTTGACGGCGTTGAGCACGCGGCCCGCCGCGGGGCGTTCTTCCTTGGGGAGGTTGCCCAGGCCCTTGAGCAGGGTGGTGAAGCGTCCGTTGACGCCGAGGAAAACCGCGCGCGCCTGTTCCAAGGCGGCCAGGTTTTGCGCTTCGGCGAAAGCCGCCAGCGCCTCGGCTTTCAGCGCCGCCACATCGGGCAAAGGCGAGTTGCTCATAAACCGCACTCCGGCCCGGCAATCAAACGGGGTGGCCGGACCGCGGCTTTCTCCACCGGCCGGGGATCAAGCGCGGGCCGCTTGCTTGGCTTGGAGGGCATGCTGCGCCGTTTGCACCAGCACCGCAAAGGCCGGGGCATCCGTGGCCGCCAGGTCCGCCAGGATTTTGCGGTCCAGGGCCACGCGGGCCGCCTTCAGGCCCTCGATGAACCGGCTGTAGGTCAGACCGGCGGCCCGCACGGCGGCGTTGATGCGGATTTGCCAGAGCGCCCGGAAATCCCGCTTGCGCGTCTTGCGGTCGCGGTACGCGTACACCATGCCGTGGTCCACGGCGTCGGAGGCGTAGCGGTAGAGCTTCGAGCGCCGCATCCGAAAGCCCTTGGCGCGTTGGATCATCCGCTTGCGGCGTTTCCGAGAGGCGGGAGCGTTGGTGACTCGCATGGCAGGTCAAAGGGAAGGGGAAACCCGGTTTTAGCCCCGGTGGCTGAAAGGCAAACTCTCCAAGACCCGGTGCGCGTCCGTGGCGGGCACCTGGGCCGGCGAGCGCAAGCGACGGCGGCGTTTGGCGTTTTTGGAAGTGAGCAGGTGGCGGCGCCCGGCGCGGGAGCGCAACACCTTGCCGGTGGCGGTGATTTTGAACCGCTTGGCCACTGCTTTGCGGGTTTTGATGCCTTTGGGACGGCGCATAAACGTCTGAGCCTTGTCTCAAAAAGAGCGGGCATCTTAGGTGCACCCGGCCCCGGTGCAAGTGGGAATTTCCTGAAAATGAAGCGTCGCGATTTGACTCAAAAAAATGGTTGCCGAAGCGGGAGAGTGGAGCTGCCGCGCAGCCCCGGCTGAATCCAGAAAGGGTGTTACCCAGCCAGGAACACCCACATGAGCCAAAACAACCTGCGCCGGCGCCACCTTCGTGCCGAGCACAAACACCGCTCATTCACTTCACCCGTTCCCGGCCCTTCAAAAAGAACGACCAGGGGCACATCGAGCAAAAGAACTTCACCCACGTGCGGCTGGAGTTCGGCTTCGAGCGCTACGATCACCCCGCCGTGTGGCCGCGGATCAACGCCCTTTGCCGGGGACCGCTGCACCACCTGCTCAACTACTGCCTGCCGACGATGAAGCTGGAGAAGAAGGAGCGGGTGGGCTGCCGGACGGTGCGGCAGTATGGCCCGGCCTGCACGCCCCTGGCCGGGTGCTGGCCTGCGCGGCGGTGGCGGAGGCGACCCGGGCGCGGCTGCGGGCCGAGCGGGCGGGGTTGAACGTGTTTGCGGTGCGGCGGGACGTGGACCGGCAGTTGCAGGCGGGCGAGGCGGCGCGGCGGTGGACGGGGCCTTATCGGAAGGGGAGGAAAAGGTCAGAAGCAAGTACCCCCCAGAGACGGGAGCGAGGGAGGACGGCCGGGATGGTTGTGGCGGCTTGCTTCGTCCTCAACTTTTGCGGGGTCGTTGGGTAACACCCCTTTTGAGTCAACGGGCTCCTCGCCCGCCTCCGCTTGGGTAACACCGATTATTGAGTTGTGGCGGGTAACGAGCAGACGGGGTCTGTCACAGGTGAGGTTTAAAACACCTCGGCGCGCAAGCCGGTGCCCTTGTGCACGGCCTGGGCGATGCGGGAAAGCGTGCGCAGCGGCAGGTGCCCGCACTCGGGGTGCATGGTGGGGCGCATGGCCGAATAGACCTGCACCAGCGCAATCTGTGCCCCGGCATCGCGCAGTTCGCGCAACCGGGCCACGTAGGCCTCGATTTCCGCCTCGGCGGGCTCTTCGCCACAGAATCTCGGGAACAGGCTCTGAATGACAATCGGGCGTTGACGCCCCGCGGCCAGGATGTTGGCCAGCACCTGCTCGAAGGGCACCTGCGGGCGGTCAATGCGCTCGAAGTACTCGCGCGTGCCGGCATCGAGTTTGAGCCAGATTTCGTCCTGCGGCGTCAGCGCGCGAATCCCTTCCTGCACCTCGGGGCGGTCCAGGGCCGTGGCATTGGAGACCAGCACGATCTTGAAGAACGGCCCTTCGCCCAGGGCGCGCAGGTGCAACACGGCCTGCACAGCCTCGCTGAAGTTCGGACACAACGTGGGTTCGCCGTCGCCGCTCAAAGTGACGTGCCGCAGTTGGAGTAGCTCGGCCGGCAGGTGTTGAAAACCCGGCACGCTGCGCAAACGGTCCTCCCGCGCCCGGCGCAGGGTGTCCCGGAGCTCCCGGATCATCACCGGCACGTCCAGCACGGTTTCCCGCGGAGGAATCCGGCGGTTGACCTCGCAGTACACGCAATCGAAGTTGCACCGCTTGTCCGGGTTCATGTTTACGCCCACCGACAGGCCGCGCGCGCGGGGGGACACCACCACGTACACGAAGCGGTTGTCGAGGAAGTTGCGGGCGTAGCCGAAGGCGGTCTCCCAGCCGCGGGCCGGGCCGCCCCTGGGTTCGGCAACCTCGGCGGGCGGGGTCGCCCTCGGCGGAGTCGCCGGGACATGGCCCGCCGGGGCGGTTGCGTGGCTGTGGACCGTCGGCTTCACAACGTCCGGCACAGCATCGGGTGCGCGCCGGGAAGCCGCTTCCCCCATTTTGTGAAAAAGTTGACATTCTTTGCGCCGCGGGGCTGGCAAACGGACGCTCGCCTACCGGCCGGCAACAAGGTCTCCCACCACGTGCCGATGTGGTGCGCGCGGGGAGCGCGGGACTTTGGAGCGAGTCGTGCGCGCGGAATTGACGGGCGACAAGCGCGACGTTAGAAACACCGGCGTGCCACGGGAAAGGTCAGACCGGTCTGACTCACCCCGCAACACGGACAACAACCCCAAATCAAAACTGACGCAGTAACCACCTCAAACTCGCTCCGCGCAACTCCCATGAAACTCACCCGTTCCCCTCACGTTGCCTCCCTCGCCCTGACCGGCGTGGGGCTGGCCACCCTGGTCATACCGGCCGGAGCTCAGGATGCCGCCGCTCCCAAGAGCACCTGGAAGACCACCGCCAGTGTTGGCGCGGCACTGACCCGCGGCAACAGCGACACGGTCACCGCCACCGCCACCTTGAACTCCGAGCGCAAGTGGGAGCAGAACGAGGTGTTCTTCGGCGCCTCGGCCACGTACGGCGAGACCGATGACACCACCACCGCGGCCAACGCGGCCGGGTTCCTCCAGTACAACCGCCTCTTTTCCGAGCGCCTGTTCGGTTTCGCGCGCGTGGACGCGCTCCACGACGACGTGGCGGACATCGCCTACCGCCTGACCTTCAGCGCCGGCGCCGGCTACTACCTGGTCAAGAACGACAAGATCACCCTCAGCGTCGAGGCCGGCCCGGGCTACGTGCTCGAGAAGTACCACCACCAGGACCAGCGCGACTACGCCACGATCCGCTTCGGCGAGAAGTTCACCTGGCAGATTTCCAAGACCGCCCGGCTCTGGCAGAGCCTGGACTACGCCCCGAAGATTGACGACTGGGCCGACTACCTCCTGACTGCCGAGATCGGTATCGCCACCAAGATCACCGACTCCCTGGACCTGCGCGTGGTGGCCACGGACAACTACCGCAGCGAACCGGCCCCGGGCCGCACCGAGAACGACTTCAAGCTCGTGGCCGGGGTCGGCTACACGTTCTGAGCGGCGAGTCCACCGCCTCGGCACAATGCACCGGGAACGCCGCGCGTTCCCGGTTTTTTTCTCGCCCGGCGCGGCAAACTGGCGGCGATTCAGCCGACGCGGACGTAGAGCTTGCCCGGCAACTGCCGCACCAGGCGCTTCATCTCCAGACTCAGCAGCGCCACGGACACCGCCGAGGCGGGCAGCCCGCTGCGGCGGATGACTTCATCCACAGCCGTCTCCTCCGCGCCGAGCAGCTCCAGGACGCGCTGCTCGGATTCGGAGAGACTCAGCGCGGGCAAGCCGCCCGTCTCCGCCGGGCCGGGCGGGCGATTGGTCGGAGGGAACAGATACTCGAATTCGCTCAACACGTCCTCGGCGCCCTCACAGAGCTTGGCGCCCTTTTTGATGAGGTCGTGGCAGCCCTTGCTCTGGGGCGAATCAATGCGCCCGGGTACGGCGAAGACCTGCCGGCCGAGGTCCACCGCCATGCCCGCGGTGATGAGCGCGCCGCTGTGCAGGTCGGCTTCGACCACCACCGTGCCGAGGGTCATGCCGGCCACGATACGGTTGCGGATGGGGAAGGTCTGCTTGTCCGCGGGCCGGTTGAACGGGAACTGCGTCACCAGCGCGCCGTGGGCCGCGATGCGCTCGAAGAGTTCGGCGTTCTCCGGCGGGAACACCAGGTTGATGCCGGTGCCGAGCACGGCCACGGTGCGGCCCTTGGCCGCCAGCGCGCCCTGATGGGCCGCGGTGTCAATGCCGCGCGCGCCGCCGCTGACCACCGTGACGCCGCAGTACGCCAGTTGATAGGCCAGGCGGCGGGCGCTTTCCTGGCCGTAGTGCGTGGTGCGGCGCGAGCCGACCACAGCCACGGCGTTTTTGTCCCGCGGCAGGAGCGCGCCCTTGACGTACAGCACGACCGGCGGGTCGTAAATTTGCCGGAGCAACTCGGGGTATTCCTCGTCCGCCTGAATGATCACCCGGCAGCCGAACTCCCGAATGCGCCGGAGCTCGGCCGCCAGGTCCACCGTCTTTTCCCACCCGGCAATGGCTTCGGCGGTTTCCTCGCCGATGCCGCGCACGCGCAAAAGCTCCGCCCGCGAGGCGCGCAGCACGGCCGGGGCGTCGCCAAAGTGCTCGAGCAATTGGCGGAGCCGGACCGGGCCGACATGGTCCACCATGTTCAGAGCAACGAGCGCTTCGCGGGCTTCCATGCCGGTGGGGATAGCCCAGGGCGGGCCGGCGGACAAGGCGCTTTGTCGCGGCCACCCGCCGCGGGGGCAGAGGCCCGGGTTGGCAAACTCGACCCGTTCCTTGCCGCCCCGGCGCTTTGCCCGAGCGCCACGGCCGACGGGCGGCGACAGCGCGGACGAGGCTGCGAGCCGGCCGAAAAAAAGGCCGGGGATTGCCCCGGCCGTGATGGGATTCGCTACGGCGCGAGAGGCCCGCGCTCAACGCTGGACCAGGCGGAAGTACCGGGCCTGGTCGGTGGGCGCGATGAGCACCACGTACTGGTCGCCCTCGGTCGTGACCGCGGCGTTGCTGTCCGCCCAGCCGCCGGGCAGGGCGGTGGTGGTTTGCAGCACGAAGCCGGCGACGCTGGCGGGCCAGCTCAGGCGCACGTTGCCATTGGCCAGGCGCCCGATGCCCAGGCGGACTTCGACCGCGCCGCCTTCGACGGTCAAGTCGGCCGGATCGCTGCCAATCACGCCCAGGCCGTCCGAAACCAGCACCGTGTACGTGCCCGCGTCCTCCGGCGTCACCCCGGTCAGGGTGAGGCGGGCGCTGGTGGCGCCGGCGATGCGGCCGCCGTTACGCAGCGCGTTGTCGCCGCGCCGCCACTGGTACGAGAGGTTCGTGCCGGTGGCGACCACCTCGAAGGTGACGGTCGCGCCGGCGCTCACGGTCTGGCTGTCCGGCTGGTCGGTGATGACCGGCGGCGTGCGCGTGCCGGGGACGAGGTGCACGTCGTCAAAGAGCAGCGAGACGTCGCTGCCGGACGGTTCCGCGCCGGAGATTTCGATGCGCAGGACACCCTCGCTGCCCGCGGCGGTGAAGGGCAGGTACAACGCGGGATAGGGGTTGAGCCCGCCCACCGGACTGACCACTTGCTCGAAGAGCACCTCGTCGGCGAACGAGACACGGGCGACGGGCGTGCCGCCGCAGCAGTTGCGGGCGTTGAGGCCCAGGACCAGCGTGTAGCGCGCGCCGGGGGTGAGGCCGGCGATGTTTTGCGCCATGCCGGTGCCGCCGCCCTGCACGAAACCGGCGCGGTCCTGGTCCGGCACCCAGCCGTTGTCGGTGAAGGGGCCTTCGCCGTTGACGTTGATGCCATAGCCGCCGGGCCCCGCGGTCCAGCCGGCCAAGCGGAAGGGGTTCAGATAGCCAACGCCCGGGGGCGAGCCGCTGGCCTCGAAGCTGGGATTTTGGATGACGATTTCCTCGGCGGCGCGCGGCACGAGGTTCACGGCGTCAAGCACCACCGAAGCGTCACCGCTCACGACCTCGTGCACGAATTCGAGCAGGCCGCTGCTGGCCGTCGGGGTGAAGGGCACGTGGGCGAAGTAGTACTCGGTCTCCCCCAGGTCGCCCACCGGAGTGAGGTTGAGAAACTCGGCGAGTTGAGTGCCCGCGAAGCGCACGCGCAGGTGGTGGGTGCGCTCGCCGCAACAGGCGCGGGCATTGTAGCGGAACTGGAGCCAGTAGCGGCGACCCGGCTCCAGGTCGTTGATTTCCTGGGCCAGGGTGCCGGCGCCCTGGATGAAGGCTACCTGCTGGCGGTCGGGCACCAGGCCGTTGTCGCCAAACGGCCCGGCCGGAGTGCTGGCAATGTCCGCGGCGTTCAGGCCGGTCATGCCTGTGCCCTGCCAGGCCAGGATGGGACCGTAGCCCGGGAAGCCCGGCGCGGTGTTGGCCTCGAAGGACGGGTTTTTCACCAGGGACGAGGAGACGTTAATGAGCGGCGTCAGTTGCACGGGCACGCCGCCGTTTTCGAGCACGTTGATGACCACAGTGCCGCGCCGCAAGGTGCGCACGGTGAACTCGCGCGTGGTGGCGCCGCCGGGCGTGAAGGTGAGGCTGAGCGTGTTGTCCGCGGCGGCACCCTCGAAGCGCGCGACGTTGGGATTCGAGAGGGTCAGGCGAATGGTGACCGGGCCTTCGTCCAGCGCCGCGGCCGGGATGGTGAGGGTGTGCGGGAGCAACTGGTCGGGACCGGTCTCGCTGGCCAGGGGCGCAAAGGTCATCGGCGGCAGGGGCGGTTTGACCGTGCCCAGCAGCCGCACGTTGTCCAGCAGGAGCGTGTCCGAACCGGCCTTGGTTTGGGCCAGGACCAGTTCGGCCGAGGTGGCGGTGGCCTTGAATTTCTTGCTCACCAGCCGGTAGGAGGCGTCGGGGGTGACCGCTTCGTCGGTGACGACGGTGTCGCCGATGCGGATTTGGAGCCGGGGCGCGGTGCCGGCGCTGGCGTTGACCTGGACCTGGATTTCGTAGTCGTTGCCCACAATCAGGCCCTCGACGGTCTGGGCCAGCGAGCCTTCGCCCTGGATGAAGGCCACCAGTTCCTGGTCGGGGATGGCGCCGGAGTTGGCGTAGCCGGCCGAGCCGTCGTCCACGCCCACGGTGCCGGTTTGGGTCCAGCCGGCGAGGTTGTCCAGGATGCCCACGTTGGGAATTTTGCCGCTGGCCTCGAAGCTGGGATTGCGCAGGACCACGTCGTTGGGGCCGCGGAACACAATGGTCACCGCGTCCAGCAGGAGGGTGCGGTCGCCGTTGACCGTGTGCCGGAAGACGAGCGTGCCGGAGTCGCCAGCCGGCGTGAACGCGGCGCTGTGGAAGTAGTACGGGCCGTCCGAGGGCCGGATGGTGGGGATGTCGGCAATTACGGTCTCGTCGAACAACACCTTCAACGCCTGGGAAGCCCCGCCGCCGCGGCGGCCGTCGTAGAAAAATTGCACCCAGTAGGTCGCGCCCGGAGTCAGGCCGGAGATGGTCTGGGTGATGTCGCCGTTGCCCTGTTTGAAGCCCACGCGCACGCGGTCCGGCACCGGAGTGCCGGCGTTGTGGAAGGGGCCGCCGGGGTCCAGCGCGAGGTCGTTCACGCCGCTGGCGCCGGGCCATTCATCCACCGGCCCGTAATGCGGCCAGGTTTCGTTCCAGTTGCTCTCGAAACTGGGGTTGCGCACGAAGGCCTGCCCGAACGCAGGCAGACTGGCGCACAGAAAGCCGGCCGCCACGGCGGCCACCAGCGAATTGGGTTTTGGGTTCATGGGATTTACGGGTGTTGGGTGTTTTCGGACGTGTTTTTTGTTCGGTTGTTTGGAGGGCAAAAGACTGTACCGGCCGCGCTGCCGGCGGCGGTACTCCGGTGCGGCTCAGCGCTTGAAATCAAGGATGATGTCGTTGGTCTGGCGCCGGTTGAACGAGCCCGCGTGGCCGTCGAAGTAAACCACATTGGCCTTGCCGTCGGGGTGTTTTTGGCCGTGCCGGTAGCCCACGTCGTAATAGCCCTCGCCGGTGCGGCCCAGCGTGATGATGGCCGGGTGGTTCAATTCGAAAGAAACGTCCACCGTTCCCAGCGTCTGCGCCGGGGCGGGCACGGAGGTGAGCTTGGCCGTCTTGGGGCTGGTGACCGCGGGCGGGTAGCCGGCCAGGGTGTACTGGCTCATGGCGTAGCTGATCTTCCACGGGTTCGCAAAACCGGGGAAATTCTTGTAGGCCCGCCAGTGGTTTTCCTGCATCCGGGTGGGGCAGCGAAAGACGTTTTTGGCAAAGTCGCTCGTGGCGGTGTTGGTGCTCGACTCGAATTTGAGCTTGGCCACGTACGGGATGAGCAGGGTCTGGAAGTTGTTCGAGTCGGCGCTGTCGTGCGGCGCGTAGTACCACCAGGCAAACGGCAACTGGTCCTGGTGGTCGTCGGCGTACATGAACGTGGCCAGGCCGATTTGCTTGAGGTTGTTGCGGCACACCGTGGCCTGGCCCTGGGCCTTGGCCCGGGAAAGCGCCGGCAGGAGCATCCCGGCCAGGATGGCGATGATGGCAATCACCACCAACAGCTCGATCAGGGTGAAAGCCCGGGCGGGGTCCCGGCCTCCCGCCCGGGAAGCTGCCGTCGCGCTGGTTACTGTGGCAGGAAGTGAAGCCGGGAAAGCGAAGGCGTGACGCAACGGGGTCGAGGCCATGCCCTACGATGTTTTCGTGCCCCGCGACCGTCAAGCGCCGACCGGGCAGCAACGGAATTCGTGAGGGCAAAGTGGGGTTTTACGGGCGCTTGGTCCGTCAGGACCACCAGTTTGCGCATCACCGCCGTCAGGGCCGCTTTGGCCGGTTAACCCGCCACCCACAGGCGCTGGTAAAAAAGACCGGCAGCGTGCGGTTGACCCGGGCAGCAGTGGCGGTGATCTGGCTGGCCTGGCGGCGGGCCGGGACAGGCGGGGCCGGCGGAGGCAGCCGTGCCCGCGGGCCAGACCAGAGCCAGCGGGCGCCGTGCGCGCCACACCCGGACGGGAGCGGCAGCGTGTGCCCGCCGCTTGGGGAAAACCCTTACCGCACGGTCCTCCGGCGCCTCTCGCGCCCGGGCGCCTCCTCCACGATCCAGGGCTCCCCCATCCCCACTTGGAGACTCCCCCAATCTGAAAACGCCTTTTACGCACCACCCCAGCCGCTGGCTAAGATTTCGGGAGGCTTCCCGGGTTTTTGCCATTTTGGGCTTGTCGCCGCGGGCGGACGGGCGTAATGGTTTTCCAGAATTTTCCAGCGCCCTTGAGCGCGGCCGTTCTTTGAAGCGTCGGACGAGATTTTGCCCTGCCATTGCTCGTGACCGGAAACAATGTCCTTGAACCGTAAGCTCGAAATAACGGAGCCCGGACGTCGGCGGTCTGCCGACAGGCCTTCACTGGAAGTCGAATGCCGCCGATGGGGCTCCACCTGTTTCTGTTCAGTTCAGAGGAACTGTGACGCACGGCATCGTGGCGGGGCACTTTTTTTCTCGGCGGCACCGGGCCCGGCCCGGCGCCGCTTTTTCGTTTGGGCCGCCCTGCCGGGGCGGATAAAGTGGGCACGTGGCTGCTGACGACCTGTTTGCTTCCGCCGCCGCCCCGCCGCCCGTACCGGAGCCGGAGCCGGACTCCGGGGAGTCCCGTGCTTCGGGCGCGCCCCTGGCCGCCCGGATGCGGCCGCGGGACCTAGAGGAGTTCGTCGGCCAAACTCACCTGCTCGCCCCGGGCCAGTTGCTGCGTCGCGCCATCGAGGCCGACCGCATCCAGTCGCTCATCCTTTACGGCCCGCCGGGCGTGGGCAAAACCACGCTGGCCCAAATCATCGCCCGCCGCACCCGCTCGCGCTTCGTGCGGCTCAGCGGCGTCGAGTCCAACGTCGCCGAGCTGCGCCGCGAACTGACCGCCGCCGCCCACCGCCTGGCCAACACCGGCCAACCCACCCTGTTGTTCCTGGACGAAATCCACCGCTTCAACAAGGCCCAGCAGGATGTGCTGCTGCCCGACGTGGAGAGCGGCGTCGTCCGGCTCATCGGCGCCACCACCCACAACCCGTTCTTCTTCGTCAACGCCCCCCTGGTTTCGCGCTCGCTGATCTTCGAGTTGAAGCCGCTCACCGAGGAAGAACTCGAGAGCCTGCTCCGGCGCGCCCTCGCCGACCCCGAGCGCGGCCTGGGCCATCTGCCCGTCGAGGCTGACCCCGCGGCCCTGCGGCACCTGGCCCGCGTGGCCGATGGCGACGCCCGCAAGGCGCTCAATGCCCTCGAAATCGCCGTGCTCACCACCCCGCGCGGCCCGGACGGCCGGGTGCACCTCACCCTCGAAGCGGCCGAGCAAAGCATTCAGAAAAAAGCGGTGGTCTATGACGCCGACGGCGACGCGCACTACGACACCATCTCCGCCTTCATCAAATCGCTGCGCGGCAGTGATCCCGACGCCGCCCTGTATTGGCTGGCCAAGATGATCCACGCCGGCGAAGACCCGCGCTTCATTGCGCGCCGGCTGGTCATCTGCGCCGCCGAGGACGTGGGCCTGGCCGATCCGATGGCCCTGGTCCTGGCCCAGGCCGCCGTGCAGGCCGCCGAGTGCATCGGCTGGCCCGAGGCCCGCATCCCCCTCGCCGAGGCGACCCTCTACATCGCCACCGCGTTCAAGAGCAACAGCAGCATCCTCGCCATTGACGCCGCGTTGGCCGACGTGCGCAGCGGCCGCACCCTGCCCGTGCCGGAGCACCTGCGCGACGCCCATTACGCCGGCGCGGCGCGGCTGGGGCACGGCGCGGGCTACCAGTACGCGCACGATCATCCCGGACATTTTGTGGCCCAGGATTACCTCGGCGCCGCGCGCCGGTACTACGAGCCGGGCGACCAGGGCGTCGAGCGCAAGATCAAGGAGCGGCTCGAAAAGTGGCGCCAGCAGTTCGAGGCCGCGCGCGCCGCGGCGCCGGCGCCCCCGGCTTCCGCCGCATGAGCCCCTCGCTGGCCGAAGCCAAGGCCGCTTTGCGCCGGGAACTGCGGGCCTGGCTGCGGGCGCGTCACCCCGAGGAACGCGCCCACGCCTCGGCCGCCGCCCGGGACCGCCTCCGGGCGCGACCCGAATGGCGCCTTGCCCGCGGCGTGCTGCTGTACGTGCCGCGGCCGGATGAACTGGACCTCTGGCCGCTGGCGGCGGAAGCCCTGGCGCGCGGCGTGCAACTGGCCCTGCTCCGGTTCGACACGGCCCGCGGCGGGTATCAGGCCGCGCTGGTGCGGGACCTGGAGCGCGATCTGCGCCCCGGCCGCTACGGGTTGCTCGAGCCCGGACCGGAATGTCCGGCCGTGCCGCTGAACCGACTGGACTTGCTCTTGGTCCCGGGCCTATGCTTTGACCGCGAAGGTCGGCGGCTGGGCCGGGGCGGTGGGCATTTCGACCGGCTGTTGACCGGGCCGCATGGCACGGCCTGCGGCGTGGCGTGGGACCACCAGGTCCGGGAGCGCCTCCCCGCCGGGCCGGATGATCAAACCGTGGATTGCATACTAACGCCGACGCGCTGGCTCGCGGTGGCGCGGCGATGACGACATGACCTGGCTGGCGAGTGTGGAGTGGGCGTGGGCCGCCCTCGGCCTGGGCGCCGGTTTCCTGGCGGGTTTTCTGGTGTGGCGGGGTCTGGACCGGCGGGCCGGCCGCTGTTTGGCCCGCCGCCAGGAGGCCTTGCTCGAGCACGCGCGTCAGGAAGCCGAGGTTCTCAAACGCGAAGCCCGACTGGCCGTCGAGGAACAGAGCCTGCAACGCCGCCGCCAGCTCGAGGAGGAACTGGGTGCTCGCCGCGCGGCGCTCGAAAAAACCGAGGCCCAACTCGCCCAGCGCGAGGCCCTGCTCGAGGTGCACGCGCAGGCGCTGGCCGAGCGCGAGCGCGCCCTGGCCGAGGCCCGCGCCACGCTCGAACAGCGCGAGCAGAGCCTGGCCTCCCGGCACGCCGAGGCCGAGACCTTGCTGCGCCAGCGGCGGGAAGCGCTGGCCGCCACCGCCCACCTCTCCGAAAACGAGGCGCGCGCCACCTTGCTGCGCGAGCTGGAGCAGGAAGTCCAGCGGGACGCCGCCGACCTCACCCGCCATCTCCTGGAAAAAGCCCGCGCCCAGGCCGAGGACCAGGCCCGGCGCATCCTGGCGCTGGCCATTCAACGTTACGCCGGGGAACACGCCAGCGAGACCACCACCTCCGCCGTCGCCCTCAACGGCCAGGACATCAAGGGCCGCATCATCGGCCGGGAAGGCCGCAACATCCGCGCCTTCGAGGCCCTCACCGGCGTCACCGTGCTCATTGACGACACCCCCGGCACGGTGCTCCTGTCCGGCTTCGACCCCGTGCGGCGGGAAGTGGCCCGCCAGGCGATGGAGCGGCTCATCGCCGACGGTCGCATCCATCCGGGCCGCGTCGAGGAGGTGGTCAAAAAGGTCAACGAGGAGATGGAGGAAACCATCTTCCGGGCGGGGGAAGAGGCCGTGTTCAAGGCGGGGCTGCCGCCGTTGCACCCCGAGCTGGTCAAGCTGCTGGGCCGGCTGCGCTTCCGGCACAGTTACTCCCAGAACATCCTCGACCACTCGGTCGAAGTCGCGCACCTGGCCGGCCTCATGGCGGCCGAACTGGGGGCGAACGTTTCCCTGGCCCGGCGGGCCGGGCTGTTGCACGACATCGGCAAGGCGGTCAACCACGAGGTCGAAGGCTCGCACGCCCTCGTCGGCGCTGAGATCATTGCCCGATACGGCGAATGCCCGGAGGTCGTGCACGCGGTCGCTTCGCACCACGACGAGCAACCGCACCAGGGCGTCCTGGGCCCGTTGGTCAGCGCGGCCGACGCCATCAGCGCCTCGCGGCCCGGGGCGCGGTCCGAGTCCATGACCACCTACCTGCAGCGGCTCGAGGACCTCGAGCGCATCGGCGCCAGTTTCCCGGGCGTCGAGAAATGCTACGCGGTCCAGGCCGGGCGCGAGGTGCGGGTAATCGTCAAGCCCGACGCGGTGGACGACCTGGGCGCGCACCTGCTGGCCCGGAACATCGCGCGCAAGATCGAAACGGACCTGCTCTATCCCGGGCAGATTCGGGTGACGGTGGTGCGCGAGACCCGCTGCGTCGAGTTCGCCAAGTGAGCGCGGGCGCCCGCGAAGCCGGCCCGCGGGATCAAGGCGCGCGGCCGGGCGCGGCAGTTGGAGGCGTTGCGTCCGGTCCGGTGCCTGTGGTTTCCGCTTTGCGGAAGACCACCAAGTGCTGCCAGGGTAGCGTCGAGACTGTGCGTTCCCAGGCCAGCGGGTGGCCCGCGGCTTCCCGGCGGATTTGGGCTTCGGTCATCTTGTGGAGCGGTTTGATGGGCACGGCCGGGTCTTCGGCGCGGTACTCCACAAACACCAGTCGGCCGCCGGGCTTGAGCGCGCGGCACAACGCCGCGAGCATTTCGTGCGGCCAGGCCAGTTCGTGGTACACGTCCACCATCAACACCAGGTCCACGCCGGCGACCGGCAGGCGGGGGTCGGTCTCGGTGCCCAGCACGGTCACGACATTGCTGAGGCCGCCGGCAGCCAGATGGCGGCGCAGGTGTTCGAGCATCTCCGCCTGGATGTCCACCGCATAGACCCGGCCGGCGGGTCCCACGGCGCGGGCCAGGCGCCGGGTGTAATAGCCGGTGCCGGCGCCGAGGTCGGCCACGACCAGGCCGGGCTGGAGTTCGAGCGCGGCCAGCACCCGGTCGGGCGCTTCCTCGGCCTCGCGCTCCGGGCGCTCCAGCCAGTCCGCCCCCGCGTGACTCATCACCGGGGCAATTTCCCGGCCGCAATAGAACTTGCCGGTCCCTTCCGGCCCGGACGGCGCGCGGTATTCATAATGCGCCGACGATGCGGCAGCCGGTTCGCCGGCCCAAAGCCCGAGCGCAAGGGCCAGCGCGGCCAGGAATGTGCCGCTGGCCCGACGCCAAACGCTGTTGCCGGAGGAGGACCCACGCGGCGCAGCGAAGGACTCTTCCAGGGTGCGGACTGCGGGCGCGGACGGCCGGGCGGGGCGGGTCATGGACAAGGCTTGGCCACGGCGCGAATGCGCGGCCAGAGGGGCTGGAGGTCTGCGTCGGCCAGCGCCATGCAGACCAGGGCCTTGGGGCGGGGGGCGGCTTTCAGGGCGCGCTCGAAGAGCTCCCAGGCCTGCTCCAAGCGGCCCAGTTGGGCGGCGTAGCAGGCCAAGTTGTAAGGCACGGTGGTGCTGCGGGGGAAAAGCTCCAGTGCGGGGTAAAGCGCCTCCCACGCCCGCTCCACCCCCCCACCGGGCAAGCGTCGCAAGGCGTAGGCTCGATGGACCCAGCCAAACTCGCGTTCAGGGGCAAGTCGGATGATTTCCTCGGCCACGGTGACGGCCTGTGCCCAATCCGCACGCTCGGCGTGGATGCCCCACTCGAGTTCTCGCACGCAGGCGCAACCCCGGGCCCGCGGACCCAGCCGGCGCAGCTCGGCCAGGGCGGACTCAGTGTCGCCCAGCAGGAGCCAACCTTCGGCGGCGTCGTAGTGAAAGCGGTCCGGGTGCGGTAGTTGGTGCACGCCGCCAAAGTAGCGGGGGGACGCTGTGCGGGCAAACGCACAGACGGCCTTTCCGGGGCGAACCCGAGGTGGGGCGCGCGCGGGGGAGCGATTCCGGCGACGCGGCGCTTACTTGGGGTCGAGGTTTTGCCGCAGGTCCTCGGCGGTGACGCGCGAGGTCACGCCGGCGGGCGGCACCTCGAGGCCGCTGACCCAGACCAGCGCATTGAGGATGACCTTGCGGAAATTCGCGTCGCCCCAGTTCTCATGGAAATGCCCGCCGGTGAATCCGAAGGCCCGCCGGCCCGCGCGTTCCTGCACCCACATCATGGTCTCGGGCTCGCCCTTGCGCGCCTGCACGTGCGGGTACGGCCCGGCCGGCCAGACGTACGGGCCGTCGCGCACCTGGTCGGAGGGTTTGGCCACGAGGATGGGCGTCAGGCCGCCCGGGTCTTCGCGCCAGCGCAGGTTGAAGTACCACTCGTCCTTGATGGCAAAGGGCCGCAGCCCGCGCGTGACCGGGTGCGCCGGGAACTGGTGATACTCCGGCGTCCAGATCGGATTGCAGGAAAAGCGGTCCTCGTAATAGCCGCCCAGCCAGTCCAGGAACTCGCGCCCGCCCCGGTCCTTGGGTACTTCGCAGGCGTAGTGCAGGACGCCGAAGCCGACGCCCTTTTCGATCAGCCCGCCCAGCCGCCGCAGCCGCTCGCCCTGAATGGCCGGGTGGCCGCCGCCGCCATCGGCGTAAATCACCACCGCTGCCGCTTGATCGAAGACCCGTTCGTCGGCCGGCCAGCCGTTGGTGTGGACGCTGACGGTCAGGCCCGGGACACCGCGCAGGCATTGTTGCAAGAGCAGGCAGCCGGCACGGAATTCGTGCATGCCCGGTGGGTGGCTGGGCTTGCCGGCGATGAGCACCAGGTGACGTTCCGCGGCCCGGCCGGACAAGGCAGGCGCCAGTGTCAGCATCGAGAACAAGGCAGGCAACCAACGTTTCATCTTCAACCTCGGTTCGAGCGTTTGCGATTTACTGTCCTCTCCAAGCCGGCACCAGCCCGACCCCGGGCGGTTTCACTTTCAGGCCGCTTTGCGCGGGGGCTCGTACACAGCGGCGGCGACTTCGGCCGGGTCCAAAACCCAGACCCCGCCGCTGGGCAGAAAGAGCACCAGTTGCCGGCGGTCCGGCGAAAACAGCAAGTGGTCGCTGCGGACGACTTCCACCGTCGCCCCGCTGGTCAGATGGAGCCGAAAGGGCCGAAACGGGGTGCGGTCGCGCCGGGCCTTGATTTGTTTGAGGGTCATGGCACGGCTGGCGGCCTCACCGCCCCTTGGGGTCGAGGTTGGCCTTGAGTTGCTCCGGGGTGACGGTGGACTCGACCCCGTTTTCCGGCACTTCGGCGCGGGCCATCCAGACGATGGCGTTGAGGACCACCTTGCGGAAGTCGTCGTGGCCCCAGTTCTTGTGGAAATGGCCACCGGTGAAACCGAAGCCACGTCCGCCGTCCGGTCGCTCGTACACCCACATCACGTGTTGCGGCTCCTTGCGGTCCTTGACCGCGGCGCGCACATGCGGGTTGCCACTGTGCGGGCCGTCGGGGCGGCTGAGGGTGCTCTCGGGCGGCAGCGCGGAGAGGATGGGGGTGACGCCCTGGAGCCCTTCGACGAAGCGCATGTGATAGTACCATTCGTCCTGAGCGCCGAACGGTTTGACCCCGCGGGTGACCGGATGCGTGGGGAGGGTCTTGAACTCGGCGTACCAGTGCGGGTTGACCGACCAGTGCGTCTCGAAGTAGCCGCCGATCCACTGGAGAAACTCCGGTCCGCCCTTGTCCTTGGGCACCTCGACCGCGTAATGCAGGCAACCCAGCCCCGCGCCCTGCCGGACTTTTTCGCCGATGATCCGGAGGTGATCCTCCTGGATGAACGGATGCCCGCCGCCGCCGTCGCAGTAGATCAGAATGGCATCGGCGTTGTCGTAGGCGGTGGGGTCCTTGGGCCAACCGTTGAGGTAATAGGTGGTGAGGATGCCCGGGTGGCTTTGCAGGCACTGGTTCAAGAGCAGGATGCCGGCGTTGTGCTCGTGCTCGCCGGGGCCGTGGCTGGGCGTGCCGGCGGTGAGCACGATCTTCTTTTTATCCGCCAGCTTCAGGCGCTTGAGCTCGATGTCTTTGAACTGAACCGTCATGGGCGGGCCCACATGAATCTGGAGGGCGAGCACGCCGCTGCGGGCGGCCCGGCCGGGGTGCTCGTCCACCACGTCCACGGTCTGCCGGCCGTTGATGAAGTGTTCGAGGTGGTTTCCCCGGGCCACGATGCGGTACTCGTTCCAGTCTTCAGCCTTGATCTGCGCCTGAATGTCCTCGGAGCGGCCCAGCGAACCGGTCACTTCGATCTTCGGCTTGCCGGCGTCGGCCGGGTCCGCGGTGATCCGGACCTTTTGGCCGCGCAGGGCCAGGATGCCGCGGCCGCGCTCCTCGTAAAGAATGCCCGAGTAGGTTTTGCCCGCCTCGATGTCGGCCTGGTAGCCGCCCACGATGGGGCCGAACTTGCCCTGCTCCTGCACCGCGCTGCGGTACTGGATGCCGGAATTGCCGCCCACAATACGGTACTTGAGCCGCAACTCGAAGTCGTCCACCAACCCGTTGGTCCAGACCAGAAACGTATTGTGGGTCAGCTTCGGGTCGTCCCGGGTCACACCGGTAATGGCGCCGTCGCGCACCGACCACAGGTCCGGGTTGCCCTGCCAGCCGGAGAGGTCGCGACCGTTGAAGATGGGTTTGAAACCGTCCTCGGCGCGCGCGGCGGGCGTCACTTCGGGGGCGACGCCGAGCAGGCACGACAGACAAGCAAGGAGGTGAGCGGGGAACAATGAGCGTTTCATGGCAAGCACGCAGCGGAGGGTAAAGACGCCGCGCGCGGAAAGCAAATTCGCATCCGGCCCGCGCGCGGCCGGGCGGGCGCCGGTCCGACTCCGGACTGCAGCGCCGCCGCCGGAACCGGACCGGCATTGCTTTCCCCGCCCCGGCCCGGCTAGGCTGGGCGGCCCGCTATGAGCGATCTCAAGCAGTTCGAAGTTTGGTTCGTGACCGGCAGCCAGCACTTGTACGGCCCGGACGCGCTCGAGCAGGTGGCCGCCAACGCCCGCCAGGTGGCCGCCGCGCTCGAGGCCGCCCCGGTCCTGCCCGTGCGCGTGGTCTTCCAGCCGGTGGTCAAGTCCGCCGAGGAAGCCACGGCCCTGTGCCGGGCGGCGGACACCGAGCCCCGGTGCATCGGCCTGGTCACCTGGTGCCACACCTTCTCGCCGTCCAAGATGTGGATCAACGGCCTCAAGGCCCTGCGCAAGCCCCTGGCCCACCTGCACACCCAGTTCAACCGCGACCTGCCCTGGGCCACGATTGACATGGACTTCATGAACCTGAACCAGGCCGCCCACGGCGACCGCGAGCACGGCTTTCTCATGAGCCGGCTGCGGCTGAACCGCAAGGTCATCGTGGGCCACTGGCAGGACCCCGCGGTGCAGGCGCGCCTGGGCGCCTGGTGCCGCGCCGCCGCCGCCTGGGCGGACTGGCAGGGCGCGAAGTTCTGCCGTTTCGGCGACAACATGCGCGAGGTCGCCGTCACCGAAGGCGACAAGGTCGCCGCCCAGATTCAATTCGGCTACGCGGTGCACGGCTACGGCGTGGGCGACCTGGTCGCGCGCGTGCGTGCCGTGAGCGAGGCGGAGGTGGACGCCCTGGTGGCCGATTACGAGGCCCGCTACGAGCTGGCCCCGGCACTGCGTCGTGACGGCGCGCAACGCCCCGCCCTGCGCGTGGCCGCGCGGATCGAGGCCGGGTTGCGCGCCTTTCTGACCGAGGGCGGCTTCCGCGGGTTCACCGACACCTTCGAGGACCTGCACGGGCTGGAGCAACTGCCCGGCCTCGCGGTCCAGCGGCTCATGGCCGAGGGCTACGGCTTCGGGGCCGAAGGCGACTGGAAGACCTGCGCCCTGGTGCGGGCGATGAAGGTGATGGCCGCCGGCCTGCGGGGCGGCACCTCGTTCATGGAGGATTACACCTACCACCTTGAGCCCGCGCGACCGTTGGTGCTGGGCGCGCACATGCTGGAAATCTGCCCCACCATCGCCGCCACCCGCCCCCGCTGCGAGGTGCATCCGCTGGGCATCGGCGGCAAGGCCGATCCGGTGCGGCTGGTCTTCGATGCGCCGCCCGGACCGGGCCTCAACGCGGCCCTGATTGACCTGGGCAACCGCTTCCGCCTGCTCGTCAACGAGGTCGAGGTCCTCGCCCCGCCCCAACCGCTGCCGCGCCTGCCCGTGGCCCGCGCCTTGTGGGCGCCGCGCCCGGACCTGCCCACCGCCGCCGCGGCCTGGATTTACGCCGGCGGCGCGCACCACACCGGCTTCAGCCAGGCGGTCACCACCGAGATGCTCGAGGACTTCGCCACCATTGCCGGCCTCGAGCTGGTGGTCATTGACGCCGAGACGCGCCTGCGCCAGTTCCGCCGCGAGCTCGAGTGGAACGAGGTCGCCCACGGCCTGAAACGCGCCTTCGTGGGGTGAATCCATCCCGGACCGCCGCCCACCGGCGAGGGCACGTCGAGACGGCTCTGGTCCCGCCCGGAGTGGCGGCGCGCGCGGGTTTGGCTACACTCGGCGCATGACTCGCCTTGAAGTCGAACTGGCCGAAGCCCTCGACGCGCTCGAGGCCGCGGCGCGCGATCCCGCTCGGCCCGCCTTGCTGCCCTTGTTCGCGCGGATTGACCAACTGGCCGCGCAACTACCCCCGGACGCGGACCCGGAGTTGCGCCACTTTTTGGCGCGCAAAAGCTACGCCAAGGCCCGCGAGCGCCTGCGGGGCGCGGCCGTGGCGCGCGGGCATTGTGGCGGTTAAGGCGCCGTGACCTCGCTCCAGGACACCATCGCTGCCATTGCCACCCCACTGGGCGAGGGCGCGCTGGCGGTCATCCGGGTCTCCGGGCGCGACGCGTTGGCCGTGGCCGACCGCTGTTTCCAACCGGCGGGACGGCGGGCCGTGAAGCCCGGCCAGGCGCCCAGCCACACCGTGCATTACGGGCACGTGGTGCGGGACGGCCGGGTGGTGGATGAAGTGCTCCTGACGGTCATGCGCGCGCCCCGCACCTACACGCGCGAGGACACGGTCGAAATCTCCGGCCACGGTGGTCTGTGGGCCGCGCGCCAAGTGCTCGAGGCCGTGCTGGCAGCGGGGGCGCGGCTGGCCGAGCCGGGCGAGTTCACCAAGCGCGCCTTTTTAAACGGCCGCCTGGACCTGGCCCAGGCCGAGGCGGTGGCGGACATCATCCGCGCGCGGACCGACCGCGCCCTGGCCGCGGCGGAGGAACAACTGGCCGGACGGCTTTCGGAGCGGGTTAACCGCCTGCGCGACGCGTTGATGCACCTGTTGGCGCACGTCGAGGCGTACCTGGATTTTCCGGAAGAGGACATCCACCCGGCCACGCAGGAGGAGCTTCAGGACGGCCTGCGCCGCGCGATTGACGGCCTGGACGCGCTCTTGAGCACGGCCAACGAGGGCCGGATTCTGCGCCTGGGCGTGCGGGCGGCCATCGTGGGCCGGCCCAACGTGGGCAAGTCCAGCCTGTTGAACCAACTGCTGGGCCGGGACCGCGCCATTGTCGCGCCCACGCCGGGCACGACCCGGGACACCATCGAGGAAACCGCCAACCTGCGCGGGGTGCCGGTGGTGTTTGTGGACACGGCGGGGTTGCGCGAAGCCAGCGAGGCGGTCGAGCAGGAGGGCATTCGCCGCAGCCAGGCGGCGTTGCGCTCGGCCGAGTTGGTGCTGGTGGTGCTGGACCGCTCGGCGCCGCGCGAGCCCGAGGACGAGCGCCTCTTGGCCGAAATGGCCGGGCGGCGTCACGTGGTGGTGCTCAACAAGAGCGACCTGCCCCCGCGCCTGGACCTGCCGGCCGGGCTGACGGCGCCGGTGGTGGCGGTGAGTTGCCTCACCGGCGCGGGCCTGGAGGAACTCAAGGACGCCATCGTTCGCGCCGTATGGAGCGGCGCGCTGCGGGCCGAGCGGGTGGAAGTGATGATCAACACCCGGCACCAGGACGCGCTGCGGCGCGCGCGGGAATCGGCGCAACGGACCTTGGAGGCGCTCGTGGCCGGGCTGCCGCTGGACCTGGTGGCGCTGGACCTGCGCCTGGCGGCCAACGCCGTGGGCGAGGTGGTGGGCCAGACCGCGGTCGAGGATTTGCTGGACGTGGTGTTCCGCGAGTTCTGCATTGGCAAATAGGAGTTCCGGGAGGGCGCCCCGCCGTCGGCCCCACAGCGCCGGCGAGCCGGCGCACTCCACACGCTTCGCGAGGTAGGGCGCTGCTGCGCCGGCGCCGCTCACAAGGCCGCGCCGCAGCGCGGCCCTACCACGCGCCAGCGTTTGGAGTGCGGCAGCTCGCTGCCGCTTTCTCGCTCGGGAGGAGCGGACTAAGAAGTTCTCCACGGCGGCTACCTGCCGCCGATCTGGTTCGGGGAGCGGACGCGCCCCCGCGTGCCGCCGACGGCGCCCCAGCCGTCGGCCTTACAGCGCCGGCCAGCCGGCGCACTCCACACGCTTCGCGACTGACCGGGCCTCGACCCGCGGTCCGGCGGCAACGGTGTGGTGGCCGGGTCCGGCCCCACACGCGGCTCGGGGCAATTTCAGACTTCCGCCCCGCCTGTCGCTTCCCTAGCGTTTGCGGCCTTGGGGCCATGCCCAGCGTGTTCATCAAAACCTACGGCTGCCAGATGAACGAGCGCGATTCCGAAGCGATCGCCGCCCGGTTCCTGGCCCGCGGCTTCACCCTCGCCGCCTCGGAGGCGACGGCGGACGTGGTGTTGTTGAACACGTGCAGCGTACGCGACACCGCCGAGCAAAAGGCCCTGGGCAAAATGGGCGCCCTGGCGGCGGAGGCACGCCGGCACCGGCCGGGCGTGGTGCTGGGCTACCTGGGCTGCATGGCCCAGGCCCGCGGCGCCGCCCTGCTGACCCAAACCCCCGGCGTGCGCCTGGTGCTGGGCACGCAGAAAATCCACCGCGCCCCGGAACTGGTCGAGGAACTCCTCGCCGGCCGCCGCGCGACCGCGTGCGAGGTGGACGCCGAGCCGGGCAGCGAGGGGCAAATCCGCGAGCACGTGCTCGAGGCCCCCGGCCGCCCGCGCGCGGTCACCGCCTTTGTGAGCATCATGCAGGGCTGCAACCAGCACTGCACCTTTTGCATCGTGCCCCAAACCCGCGGCGCCGAGCGCAGCCGCCCGATCGGGGACATCGTGGCCGAGTGCCGCGAGCTGGCCGCCCGCGGCGTGCGCGAGGTCACGCTCCTGGGCCAGATCGTCACCAGCTACGGCCGCCGGCTGGTGCCCGCGCGTGAGGGCCGTTCGCCGTTCGTGCAGTTGCTCGAGGCGTTGCACGACATCGAGGGTCTCGAACGGCTCCGCTTCACCTCGCCGCATCCCCGCGGCTACGGCGCGGACCTGGTGGAGGCGTACGCGCGCCTGCCCAAGCTCTGCCCCAGCGCCCACCTCCCGGCGCAGAGCGGCAGCGACCGCATCCTCAAACTCATGCGCCGCGGCTACACCCGGGCGCGGTTCCTCGATCTCGTGGCCCGCCTGCGCGCCGCCCGACCGGACCTGGGCATCACCACCGACCTGATCGTCGGGTTCCCGGGCGAGACCGAGGAGGATTTCGCGCAGACGCTCGCGCTGGTTGAGGAGGCGGATTTTGCCGGGGCGTTCGTCTTCAAGTTTTCGCCGCGCCAGGGCACGCCGGCCGCCGCCATGCCCGGGCCATTGCCGCGCGAGGTGATCGAGGAACGCCACGCGCGGTTGCTGGCGCGCGTGAGCGAGCAAACCCGCCGACACCTCGAGCGGCTGGTGGGGCGGGTGGTGACCGTGCTCGTGGAAGGGCCCAGCCGCAAAAACCCCGCGCGCCTGGAGGGCCGCACGCCGTGCAACAAGCTCGTCGTCTTCGACGGCGCGCCGCGGCACGTGGGGGAGTTGCTGCCGGTGCGGGTGACCCGGGCCAGCGGCACCACGTTGTACGGCGATCCTGCGATTTTGGACCCCGATTAACCGGATGAAGGCTTCCCTGCTGGTCACCCTGCTCGGCCTGGGCTACGCGCTGCCGCAACTCTTCGGCCTGTGGCGGCCGGCCGCCTTCGGCGCGTGGCTGCGCCGGTTCCCCCGCTCGGACCTCTGGGGCTATGTGCTCATGCCGCTGGGCACGGTGTGGTTTCTGTGGAACCTGAAGCAGGACCAGATCGCGGACTTCGCCGTGTTCAAGCCCGCGCTGTTCATCGGGTTCGCCGTGGTGGGCTTCGGCTCGTGCCTGTTTGTGCGCGACTTTTTGGCCGTGCGCGGGCTGGCGGTGGTGGTATTGCTGCTGGCGCACCTGACCTTGAACGCCATCCGCTGGGTGGACACCGGCTGGCGGTTGGTGGTCACCACCTGGGCCTACGTGTGGGTGGTGCTGGCCATCTGGTTCACCATCTCGCCCTGGCGGCTGCGGGACTTCATCGGCTGGCTCACCGCCAACGAAGCGCGCATTCGCGCCACGTGCCTGGCCCGGCTGATCTTCGGCCTGATCGTGGCGCTTATCGGTCTGACCGCCATCCGCCAGGCCGGCGCCTGAGCCGGCCGTCCCGCGCATGAGTGCCGAGCGCCCGCGCATCCTGGTCATCCGCGGCGGGGCCATCGGCGATTTCATCCTCACGCTGCCCGTGCTGGCCGCCTTGCGGGAGCGCTTCCCCCAGACGCAACTGACCGTCCTGGGCTATCCGCACATCGCCCAACTGGCCCTGGCCGGTGGCCTGGCCGACGAGGTGCGGCCCATCGAGGCGCGCGGCCTGGCTGCGTTTTTCAACCCGCACGCCGACCCGCCCCCGGACCTGGCCGCGTTCTTCGCCGGGTGCGCGGTCATCCTCAGTTACCTGTACGACCCGGACGGTCTCTTCGCGCAAAACGTCCGCCGCTGCACCCGGGCCACCTTCATCGCCGGCCCGCACCGGCCCGCGGAAACCGGTCCGCGACACGCGACCGAGGTGTTCCTCGAGCCGCTCGCACGCCTGGCCGTCTTCGACGCCGACCCCGTGCCGCGATTGCAAGTGACGGCGGAAGTCCCGCCGGCGCCGGGGCGCACCCGCCTGGTGGTGCATCCGGGCAGCGGCAGCGAGCGCAAGAACTGGCCCGAGGCCCGCTGGGCCGAACTGCTGGCGCGACTGGCTCCGAGGCCGAACCTCGAATTGCTGTTGGTGGGCGGCGAAGCCGAAGGCGAGCGCCTGACCCGACTCGCGCGCCTGTGGCCGCCGGAGCGTTTGCACCTGGCGCAAAGCCTGCCGCTGGCGGCGCTGGCCCGGCGGCTGGCTGCCGGCGGGGTGTTTGCCGGACACGACTCCGGCATCACCCACCTGGCCGCGGCTCTGGGCCTGCCGGGCGTGGTCTTGTGGGGCGACACCAACCCGACGGTGTGGCGTCCCCGCAGCGAGCGCCTGCGCCTGCTGCGTCATCCGCACGGCCTGGCGGCGCTACCGGCGGCCGAAGTCGCCGCGGCGTTGGGCGAATGGCTGGGGCCGGAGTAAGTCCGGCCAACCGGCGCGCGAAACGAACGTGCCGTTGGGGGAAAATCCGCCCCGATGCGACGCGGGACGAGAATGGGCTTGCCGCGGCTTCGGCGTGGAGCAAAGTGCGGCGACGAAGCGCCGGAAATCTTCGCGCGGCGCGAGTGGGCCCATAGCTCAGGGGTTAGAGCAGGCGACTCATAATCGCTTGGTCGGGGG
>CAYXPA010000041.1:0-34013 GCA_964466945.1 uncultured Verrucomicrobiota bacterium
CCCTCGAGGAGGTGGAACTGGCGCACAGCCGCGCCCCGCAAATCTTCCCGCCGGACTCCGTGCATCAAGTCGAGGTGAGTTATCGCACGTCCGACGGGCGCACCGTGACCGAAACCGCGACGTTCATCGCGCCCGGCTACACCACCGTCCGCGCCACGCCGTTCCAACTGACGGTGACGATCACCGAGCCGGACTACTTCCAGGTGGACGAGTCCAAAGGCGTGCAGCTCGAGCTCAACGGCGCCGCCATCACCGCCGGTTCCGTGACCCGGGTGGAGCCGAATCAGTGGGTGCTGCGCTATCAATTCCCGGCGCCGCCGCCCTCCGCTTCGGCGCATACGCTGAAGGTCGCTTTCACCACCACTGCCGCGCAGGTCGTGGAGCAGACGCTGGCTTTCAGCATTCCGGCTTACCCCACGATCCCCGCGGCGCTGGCCACCGCGCCCGGAACGGGGCGGGAGGCGGGGATGCGCTGGCGCACGCATCAACTCGAAGCCGCGCGGCCGCTGGGCAACTCGATCGCCGGCGCCGAGGCGCAGTTGCGGGGCGACTACGGCGCAACGGTCCACGATACGACCTTCCAAACTTCCGGGGGGTACTTCGTGGTGCCCTGGGTGAACTTTGAGCAAGCCTCCGGCAGCGCGGGGAATTTCAGCGGTAGTTCCCTTATCCCCGGCCAGGACGTGCCCGACGATTACATCCCCGGTATCCCCGGCACGACCGGGAGCGACAATCACATCGCCGCCGAGGCGCGGACCTTCCTCGAGTTCCCCGCCGCGGGCGTGTACGGCATGGTGGTCAACAGCGATGACGGCTTCCAGGTCAGCACCGGCAACGCGGACAACCCCACGTGGTTGGTGTTGGGCAAATTCGACGGCGGCCGTGGCGCCGGAGACACGGAGTTCTTCTTCAAGATCGAGCAACCCGGTGTGTACTTCTTCCGCTTGCTGTGGTTCGAGGGCACCGGCGGGGCGAGCGTCGAGTGGTTCACCATCAACGCGGCCGGCCAGCGCGCGCTGGTCAACGGCACCCAGACCGGCGCCCTGAAGGCCTGGCAGGTACGCTCCGTCTCGGAGCCGCCCCTGCCCCAGCCCACCCCCACCATCGCCATCGCCCGCGAGGCGACCGGCACCGTCATTCGCTACACCGGTACGCTCCAGGTGGCGAACTCGGTGGAAGGACCTTACAGCGATGTCGCGGGAGCGAGTTCGCCCTACACCATCCCGGCGGAAGGCCCGGCCAGTCGGTTCTATCGCGCCCGGAACTAAGCGGAAACCAAGCCCGGCCCAAATAAACAAACGGACGTCGGCACACCGGCGGGGGCGAATGCCTCTGCCGGTTTTTTCTGTCCCGGCAAGGCGGGCGTTCCGGGCAAGCACCCCCGCGGAAGGCCGCCGCTTTCCGGTGCCGGCGGCAGACCCACCGACGCGCCGAGCTGAGACGCCGGGTGTGTCCCTTTACGCGCCGGGCGGGCGGCGCATCCGCTCCAGAATATTGCGCGTGATCTGCTGCACCCGGGCGTCCGGGCCCCGCGGCGTGGTATAGACCGACGGCCGCACGTACCCCGGCGGCTCCGCCAGGCCGTCGGCCCACCAGCAGGTCGAGGCGTTGAAGACGAAGTTGCCGCGCGGCCCCGGATAAATCGTGGCCGTGTAGTGGCCGCCGTTGGGCTGACCGGGCGCGGACTGCGTGTCGCCCTCGGCCACGATCTCCAGCCCCGGCAACGGCGCAGGGTCGCCGTGCCACTCCCAGCCGACCAGGCCCGGGATGCCCTCACCCCGGCGCAGGCCCGTGCCCGCGAAAATCCAGTGGTCGGGCGCGGCGCAAATCCAATCCGCCCCGCCGGTGAACGGGGCGAGGTTGCGGGCGCCCACGAGCCGGTTCGAGTTGGGGCTTTGATGCGGCAGGCGGCGCATCGAGGGCAGCCGCTCCAGGTCGCGTTCGTCCCGCGGCCCGAAAAAATCCTCCCGCGTGAAACGGCGGTGCGGACGGCCGTCGCTCGCCGGCGCGTATGCGATGCGCCCGCAGCAGGTGTTGCCGGAAAAGAAGCCGATGCTGACGCCGGCGGCAATGGCCGCCTGCAGATTCTGATACATCTCCAGCGAGTAATACTCGTCGTGGCCCACCGAGAGAAACCCGCGCGCCCGCCGCAGCCCGGCCGGGTCCGCGTGCGTGTCCACGTTCGAGAGGTAGCTCACGTCGTAACCTTGGGACTCCAGCCAGTAGGCGAAAGGAAACTCCCACAAGAACCATTCGCCGGAGCCGGTCGAAAGCGGCGCGTCGAGAATCTGGCAATACTTGCCGTAGGGCCGGTCGAAGCTCACGCCCACGCCCGGCCCCCAGTACCACTGCTCCTGGCCGTCGTCGTAGAGGGCGAACTGGTCCGGCCAGCGGTTGTAAGCCTGCCAGGTGTTGTCCGAGCACTGGAAGAGGAAGTCCGCCGGCCGGTCGTCGCGCACGATGAAGATCACGTAGCTTTGCCAGCCCTCGGGCGCGGTGGTCAGCTTGCCCACATACACGCCGCTGAGCCAGTCGCGCGGAATCCGCAGTCGGGCGCAGGCCGGCCAGCGGCATTCGCGCACGCGCTGCGGGCCGATGGGCGGCTCGGGCTGTGCCCGGCCGGCAAACGGCCCCAGCGTCAGCACGTGCCGTCCGCCCGCGCCGCCGTAGTAACCCATGCGGTAGAGGTCCAGCGTGAAGGACGCCGGCGGGTTGGTGCTGACGTGGAAAGTGATCTCCTCGCCGGGCCGCACGCTGGTGCGGGAACAGTAACCCTCGATCCAGGGACAGCGATAACGCGCCCGCGGGTCCACGCGCGTGCGGGTCAAGAGCCACTCGCGCGTGCCGGGGCGATCGTTCTCGCGGCGAATCCGGTCCGCGCCCGCTGCGGTGCGCCGCGTCGCACAGCCCGCCAGGCCGCCCGCGGCAGTGAGTTGCAGCAGCCGCGCGAGAAATCTCCGCCGGGACAGCGGCGCATTGAAAGGGCCGGACGCGCGCCGGTCCGGACGCGCATTGAGAGGTTCGTTCATCGGGTGCTGAGCTGGGCAGCCTAAAATGCCTCCGGCCCGGCGTAAAGTTCGGGGGTGCGGCCAAACCGGTTTTCGCCCAACCCAAGCTACAAGGCCGTCGCCCCTAGGGATTCGCCCGGTGTCCCGGGGCGCGTTCAGCTTTCGCCCCGCACGCCCGGCACGACGCGCGCCTCACTCGAAACGCTTGCTGAGCCACGCGAAGACGCCGTGCGCGGTGTAGTCGCCCGCCCCGCCGCGGGTGGATTCTTCGTGCAGGAAAAAGCCGTACTGGAGGCCGGCCTCGAGTCCGTGGGCGAACCGGTGCTTGACGCCCGCCCGCAGGCTGTGGCGGTCAAACACGATGCCCAGCGGGAGGCCGTCGGCCGGTGGGTCCGGGTCGTAATCGGCCCGGGCAAAGGCGTGGCTGGCGAGCAGTTCGGTGCGCGCGTCCAGCGCGTAACTGAGGCTGGTCAGGAGCGTGTAAATCTGCCCGGCGTAGGGCGCCACCGCGGTCGTGGCCAGCCCGGTGCGCGTCTCGGCGTCGCTCACGGAGAAGGTCACGTGCGCGAGCAGGCGGCGCAGCGGGGTGAGGCTGGCGTTGAGACTGTACACGTGCGCGTGGTGCTCGCCGGCGCGCAGGCGGCCGCCCGGCCAGACCTCGCTGCTCAGCGGGTCGAGCGCCGGGTCGGTCTGCGAATCGTAGCGGGTGGTCAGGTACTGGTACTTGAGGCTCGTCTTGACCCACGAGGCGGCGCGCCAGACGACCCGGGCATTGACCTCGTCGGTGGTGATGTCCCGCGCCCGGATGAAGTCCGGGTAGCCGTTGCCGGGCTGCGGGGTGGCGTCCAGGTCGCGTCCGGGCAAAAAGTCGGTTTCACTGGCGCGATAGCGATAGCCGGCGTCGAAGGCCAGGCGGGTCCAGGGGGAAACCGTGGCTCCGGCCCGCACGTCCCACAGGTCGGCCCGGGCGTCGCTGTCGCGCAGGAAATCGCGCGCGCCGAAATCTTCCCCGACTGCCTGGCGCTCGAACTGCCCGTAGTCCTCCTGCTGCAGGCGCGCCTCGGCGTGCAGGACCGTGTACGGAATGCGGGAAAAGCGCAGCCCGCAGTGCTCGGTCAACGCGAACCGGTCCAGGTTCGCCTCCAGCCGCGACGGGAACCCGCCCAAGCTGGCATTGCCGAAGCCCTCCTGGCGGGTCCAGTCCGCCTGCACGCCGGCCGAGAGGGTGAGCGTCTGCCACGGGCCGAGCTGGCCGTTGGCGTTAAAGACGTGGGCCTCGCGCCGCAGGATGATTTCGCGGGCCACCTCGCCCACAAACGGCCCCAACGACGGATCGGCGGGGACAAAGCTTTCGCTGCTGAACCCGGCCTCGCCGTCCAGGTTCGAGTACAGGTAGCCGCCGCTCAACAGGAGCCAGTCCCGCACCGGTTTTTCCAGGCGCAACAGGTTCGCGCCGGTGAAGGACCGGAAGCTCTCGCGCAGGCGCGTCACACTGTCCGGCTGCGCCTGGCCGAGTGTGAAACTGTCCACGTTCTCGCGCCGGGTGCGCAGGTCGGTCCACGTGCCGCGGAAATCGTCTTCGAGCTCGAGGCCCCAGACCGTGTGGCGGACGTTGAAACGCAGCTCGTGTTCCTGCTCGTCCACGCGCTTGGCCGCCGGGGAGATGGCCCGGGACTCGAAGGTCGCCGGGTCGGTCACCAACCCCCACTGGAGCGTGGCGCGGTCGCCGGCGCGGAACCGGTGCTCGTAGCCGAGTGTCAGCCGCGGCAGGTCCGGCTTCGCCAGCCCGGCCTCGAACCACGCGCGACCCACGTCCAGGTGCAGGTCCCGGCCCAGCGCGGGCGCGGGCGCCTCAAATGGCGCGGAAAATCCGCCCGTGTCGTCAAACCAGCGCCGGTACTGCTGGTAGCCGCCGCGCAGAAAACCCAGGTCGCGCTGCTCGTAACCGAGCTTGAGCGCGTAATCTTCCGCGCCAAACCCCAGCCGGGTCTCCGCCGTGAACCGGCCTTCCCGGCCCACCGGCTCCTGCCATTCGATCCGCTCGAAGCCGCCGGCGGCGCCGTCCGGCCGCCAGTGCTGCTGGCGAAAGGCGGCGGCGTTGCCCTCCACCGCAATCCAGGCAAACGCCGCCGTCGCGCGGAGCACGCGGGACTCCGGCGGGCGGGCGGCCGATTCCGGGTACGGCGCGCCCTGGTCCACCCACGCGCGCAGCAGGGCCACCTGCTCGGGCGTGAGCGGCTCGCCCTTGCCCGGCGGCGGCATCTCGAGGTCGGCAACCAGCCGCGCCACGTAATGGATCAACGGGCTGCGGGCGCTGTCGCCCGGCAGGATGGCCGTGCCCAGCGCGCCGCCGCGCAGCGCCGACTCGCGGTCGGTCAGGCGGAACCGGCTCTTGGGGCGTTCGCCGGCATGGCAACGGAAACAGGCCGCCTCGAAGATCGGGCGCACGTCGCGCGCGTAATCCACCGTGACCGCTGCCGGCGGCGGCAACCGGCTCACGTCCACCGCCGGACCCTCCGCGGCCCGGGCGCCGCCGGCCAGCAACGCCAGCGCCGCGAAGCCGCCGAGGCGGCACAAGCCGGGACGGACCCTCGAGGATGACGCGGCGGCGGGCATGGTCAGTAGAGCATTTTCGGGTGGATGTTCGAGCCGTGCACGGCGGTGTGGCAGCCGGCGCTCCAGCAACTGCCCAGCCGCAGCAACTGCGCGTGGTCCGTCTTGCCGATCATCACCGCGCCGGGCATCTGGACCTGGGCATGACACTTGAGGCAGAGGTTCGCGTCGCGTTGCGCGAGCAGCCCGGGGGCGATGGATCCGTGCGGCTGGTGGCAGGCCACGCAGCCCTCGCGCAACGCCTCGTGCTCGAAGACAAACGGCCGGGCCTGCTCGCGATGGCAGGCGGCGCAGGTCTCGTTCAGGCGCGCCATCGCCAGGCCGCCCGCCGGCTTCATCAGGTCCGGGCCGTGCGGGTCGTGGCACTGGACGCAATTCAGCCGGCCCTCGAGCACCGGATGGCGGTGCGGGAGGTGAAACTCGGCGTGGGTCTCGAGGTGACAGGCGAAACACGCCGCCGGATCACGCCCCGGGTTGACGATGAACTGCCGCGCGCCGGCGGCGGCCACGTGTTTGCTGCCGGGCCCGTGGCAGGATTCGCAGCCGGTCTGGCCGGCCATCCGGGCATCCTCGCGGTGAAAGCGGCCGTGCGGGCTGGCGGCGAAGCCGCGGGTGTAGTTGGTGTGGCAATCGGCGCACGCGGCGTTGCCCACAAACGTGGCGCCCTCGATGTGCGGCGGCGCGGCCACAGTCCGGTCCACCGTGGCGCAGGAGCTGAGCAGAGCCAGGCCGGCCGCGGCGCCGGCCAGCAAAGTGGCCGCGGCGTGGAGCGTGGTTTGCGGTCGTTGGGCGGTCAACGCCCGCAGCTTATGCGGGGCATCGGCGGGCGGGCAAGCCTCTTTCCCACGGGCCGGCGACGTGCCGCGTCAACCGAGCCTGCCCGGGGCGACGCCCCCCGGCCGGACGCCGATTCAGACGGTGACTTCGCCCTCCATGAAGGCGTAGCAGACCATGTGGCAGATGCCCATCTGGGCGTCCTCGACGCGGCCGTAGTGGCCGGAGTCAATGGTGATGACCTGCTCGGCCGTCTCGGCCAGGGCGCCGCGCTTGGCCCCCACCAGGGCGATGGTGGTGAGGCCTTTTTTCCGGGCCCACTCGACGGCCTTGACCACGTTGGGCGAGTTGCCGCTCACGCTCAGGGCCAGGACCACGTCGCCTTCCCGGGCGTAATTTTCGAGCTGCCGCACGAAGACGTCCTCGTAGGCGTAGTCGTTGGCCAGGGCGGTCAACCAGCTCACGTTGTCGTTGAGGGAGAGCACGCGGAAGCGCCGGCTCGCCTTGTCCGAGGCGCCCTTGCCCAGGTCGGTGGCGAAGTGCGAGGCGTTGGCGGCGCTGCCGCCGTTGCCGAAGACGAAAATCTGCCGGTCCTCGGCCGCGGCGCGCCGCACCGTGTCAATCAGACGGGCCACCGCGCTCACGGAAATCGAGTCCAGCGCGGCCTTCTGGGCCCGCACGTAGTTGGTGATCCAGTCATTCATCGCGGCCAGTATGGCAGGTTCGGCCCGGGGAGGGTAGCGGCAAGTCCGGGGCGGCGGACGCAAATGGCCTTGCCGGCCGGGGCAGGGTCTCCATGCTGCGCGGGCGATGAACCCGATGGTTTCGCCGGCTCCGGCCGGTAAAAAGCAGCGGCCCTGCCCGGTGTTGAACGGCCCGATCAGCGCCGCCGACTGCGGCGCGCAACGCGGCCGCCGGCTGCCCTGCCCGGCGGGTTGCCCGTTTTTTCCGTTCGCCCCGGCCGGCTTCGAGTTGTGGGCGCGGGTCGAAGCCGAGTGGTCGCGCAAGGCCCTGGACCGGGTGATCCAGGTGCACGGCCGCCAGCGCCTGCAGGCCTGCCTCAAAGCGGAGGAATTGCCCCTCCAACCGGAGTCCACGCGGGTGACGGTCGCACTCGGCCGCGCGCTGCACCGGCTCTTGTTCCGCGAACCGGGCCCGGACGGCCGCACCGTGGCTGCGGCGTGGGAGGCCGCAGGCTGGGCCGGTCTGAACAACGACGAGCAGGTGATGATGCGCTACCAACGCGACACCCGCCTGGCCGTGCTCGAAGTCCAGCGCGTGGCCGATGCCCGCAGCCTGGTCTGCACGGACCTGCTCGACCCGGCCCGGCCGCCGTTTCTGGTGATGGACCGGAAGCTGGCGCCGTCGGTGGTGCGGTTCACCCGCCTGCTGACCGGGCTGACCCATTTCCCACACTTCGCCACTCCCAGCCTGCCCACGGTCGAAGTGTCGCACGCGTTGTGGACCCGTTGGTGGGACCGGGTGTGCACCCAGGCCGCGGCCGCGACCGGGGCGCCTGCCGCCGACGTGCCCGCGGAAGCCGTGCGGGGCTATCTCGAGGCTCACTTGGGCGAGAGCCTCGCGCAGCTCAACCTGCTCGAGCGCGAGCACCGCATCGAGTTGCTCGAGCAACTGGGTCTCTACCAGTGCCTGGCCCGCTTTCAACTCGAGGCGCCGGTGGCCGAGTTCGAGGCCGCCCTGCGCCAACATCCCGCGTTGCGCCCCGCCGCGTTGCCGCCCCTGCTCCAACTGGGAACGCCCCGGGCCGCTTTCACTTGGACGGCCGGACCGGAGGAGACGCCCGCGCCCGCGTCCGCGGAAGCGGCCCCGCCGGCCGAACCAGCAGCCCCGCCGGCGCTCGGTTTCTTCCGCCTTTACCCGGACAGCTTGGTGGTCGAGACCACCTCGCGCGCGCTTCACGCGCGGGCTGTCGAGTGGGTCAACCGCGAGTTCCCGACGCAAACGCGCTTTTTGGATGACGTGCAGCTTGATCTCACCCGCGCCTACCGGGCCACTCAACAACGACAGGCCCTGGTGCACGCCGCGGAAAACGCCATCTTCGGCGAGACGGAAGACGCGGCGCTCGAGGACTTGCCCCCTGAAGAGCCGCCGGAACCGCCGAACCCCACCGTCGGCGAGGCCGCACCGCGCGAATCCACCCCGACCGCGGCCGAGTCGGCTCCCGACGCCGCGTCTCTGCCGCCCACGCCGGAGCAACTCCGGGCCGAGCACGACGCCCGGTACCGGCGGCTGCTGGACCTGGCGCTGCCCGAGCTGGGCGGGTTGACGTCGCGCCAAGCCGTGGCGGACCCGGCCTGGCGGCCGGCGGTGGTGTCGCTGTTCAAGACCCACCTCCACAACCTCGAGCTCCGCAACCGCCGCGAGCCGGTGCCGCTGTCCCTCGATTGGGTGCTCGACGAGCTGGGCCTGGCCGAGCTGAAGTGAACCGCGGCCCTGCGCGACCCATCCGCGGGCCCGCCGCGTGGCCTGCCGGAAAAACCTCCCGCCCCTTGGCGGACGTTTCTCGATGTGCGCTTTTCGGGACTTCGCTTAGGCCCGCCCCGGCATTGGCAGCCGCCGTCGGGGCACGTATCTTCGATGCGGTTGTCGCGTGCAAATTGACCCCGTCATCTCCACCGTGCCGGCCGGCGTGGTCCTCCCCGCGCGGTCGCGCCGGCAGGCCATGGACTGGAGCCTGGTCCTGGCCAGCCAGGGCATCGAGGTGACGATTGACCATCAGCCCGACGGGTTGGGCTGGGTGTTGATCGTGGACCCGGCCCAGGCCGCCGTCGCGCAGGCCCACCTCCGCCAGTACCAGCGGGAAAACCGTGGCTGGGCGCTGCGGCGGCGCTTGCGCGACCTGGGCTTCCGCTTTCACTGGGGGGCGCTGGCCTGGGCCGGCGGCCTGATGGCGCTGCACGCCCTGAGCGCCGCCACCGGCGAGGGCCTGGAACTGGCCGGGTGCATGACCCATACCGTGGCCGCCGCGGGCGAATGGTGGCGGCTGGTCACCGCCACGATGCTCCACGCGGACGCGGGCCATCTGGCGGCGAACGTGGCCACGGGGCTGGTCACGCTGGGCCTGGCGATGGGCCGGTACGGCGCGGGCTGGGCGCTGCTGACCGCGCTGCTGGCCGGGGCGTTGGGCAACCTGGCCGGCCTGTTCCTGCATCCCGGGCCTTACCGCGGGCTGGGCGCCTCGGGCATGGTGATGGGCGCCTTGGGCCTGCTCACCGTGCAATCGCTGGGCGTGTGGCAAAGCCCGCGCGCGGCCTGGCGCTCGGTCCTCGCGGGCGTGGCGGCGGGCGCGCTGCTGTTTGTCTTCCTGGGCCTGAACCCGCGCAGTGACGTCATCGCCCACGCGGGCGGCTACGCGGGCGGATTGGTCGGCGGACTGCTCTTGAACGGGTTGCCCGCCCGGCTGGGGCCGCGCTCCACGGCGAACCTGGCGGCGGGCGCGGCGGCCGGGTTGCTGGCCCTGGTCTGCTGGCTCGAGGCGCTGGCCGTGCGATGAAACTGCGCCTGCAAATGAACCGGATGCTGGCCGCGCTGGCCGCGGTGGACATGGGTTTGAGCGCCTCGCAACCGGCAGACCCGCGCGGCTGCCAGTTCCTGGGCTGGGAGCATTTCGAGGCCTGGGAAAGCGCGGAGGCCGCCGACGGCCTTTCGCGAACGCTGACCTCGCCGCCGGTCCCGGCCGCGCTGGATTGGAACGAGGCGGTGCTTTCCTGGAACGCCGAGACCCCGCCCGGCACGGGGTTGAAGTTCGAGCTGCGCCGCGTGCGCCCCGCGCCGGCCAGTGCCTGGTACGTGATGGGGTTCTGGGCCGCCGAACCCACGGCGACGCGCCCCCGCCAGAGCGTGCGCGGTCAGAAAGACGCCGACGCCGAAGTCGAGACCGACACGCTCGTGCTCTCCGCCCCGGCCCGGGAGGCGCAAATCCGCGTCACGTTCACCGCGGCGGAGTCCGGCCTCCGGCCGCGGCTGAAATTTCTCGGGCTGAGCCTGCGGGACAATCGCGCGCAGCCCGCGCCGTTGCCGCCGAATCGGGCGGCGTGGGGGCGCGAGCTGGCCGTGCCCGAGCGCACGCAGGTGATCTACCCGGAGGGCGTCTCGGCCTGGTGCAGCCCCACCAGCCTGTCCATGCTGCTGGCGTACTGGGGCGCGCAGTTGCAGCGGCCGGAGCTGGTGCTCGAGGTGCCGGCCGTGGCCCGCGCCGTGCACGATCCCGAGTGGCCGGGCACGGGCAACTGGTCGTTCAACGCCGCCTTCGCCGGCAGTTTCCCGGGCCTGCGGGCGTATGTGACGCGGTTGAGCGACGTGGCCGAGCTCGAGGACTGGGTGGCGGCGGGCGTGCCGGTGGCGGTGTCGGTGTCCTACAACCTGCTGCGCGGGCAGCCCCGGGACCGCAGCGACGGGCACCTGGTGGTGGTGCGCGGCTTCACGGACACCGGCGCGGTGGTGGTCAACGACCCGGGCACCGGCCGCGACATCCGGCGCGTGTTCCCGCGCGAGAACCTGGCGCGCGCCTGGGCGGTGTCCGGCCACACCGTGTACCTGGTCCACCCCGAGAACCATCCCCGGCCGGCCGACCGGTTCGGGCACTGGTGAGACCGGCGGCGGGCGGGCGGGCGATTGCCCGCTTGCGGGGACGATTTTCGCGGCCACACTGGGCGGGCCGATGCGTTTCCTGCCGTTGATCTGGAGCAATCTGATGCGGAAAAAACTCCGCACCTTCCTGACCCTGCTCTCGATCACGGTGGCCTTCGTGCTGTTCGGCTACCTGGCCGCCATCCGCGTGGGCTTCAACGCCGGGGTCGAGGTGGCGGGCATGGACCGGCTCATCACGCGGCACCGGGTTTCGATCACCGAGCTGCTGCCGATCAGTTACCGCGAGCGCATCCTGTCCGTGCCGGGGGTCGAGGCGGTGGTATTCCAGACCTGGTTCGGCGGGGTGTACCAGGACCCGAAGAACTTCTTCCCGCAAATGCCGGTGGACCCCGAGCCGTTTCTGCGGATGTTCCCTGAGTATCTGCTGCCCGAGGACCAGCGCCTGGCCTGGCTGCGCACCCGCACCGGCGCGATTGTGGGCCGGGCCACGGCGCGGCGCTTCGGCTGGCAGGTGGGCGACCGCATCCCCATCCTGTCCCAAATCTGGACCACCAAGGCCGGCAGCGCGCTGTGGGAGTTCGATCTGGTGGGCATCTTCGACGGCGCCGGCCCCGGCGTGGACACGACGACGCTGTTTTTCCGCCACGACTACTTCGACGAAAACCGGGCCTTTGGCGAGGGCTTGGTGGGCTGGTACACGGTGCGCGTGAGCGACCCCGAGCAGGCGCCCGCCGTGGCCCGGGCGGTGGACCGCGAGTTCGCCAACTCCACCGCCGAGACGAAGACCGAGACGGAGAAGGCGTTCCTGGCCGGGTTCGCGCAGCAGATCGGAGACATCGGGACGATCCTCAAAGCGATCCTCTCGGCGGTGTTCTTCACCATCCTGCTGGTGGCCGGCAACACGATGGCCCAGGCGGTGCGCGAGCGGACCGAGGAAATCGGCGCGTTGAAGGCGCTGGGCTTTACGCACCAGCAGGTGCTGGGGCTGGTGCTGGCGGAGTCTTGTTGCCTGGCGCTGACGGGCGGGGGCGCGGGGTTGGCGTTGGCCGCGGCGCTGATCGCGGCGGGCGATCCCACCCGCGGCGCGCTGCCGGTGTTTTACTTCCCGGCGCGCGACGCGGTGCTGGGCGCGGGCCTGGCCGCGGCGCTGGGGGTGGTCAGCGGCGCCCTCCCCGCCTGGCAGGCGGGGCGGCTGCGCATCGCGGAGGCCCTGCGGCGGGTGTGAGACCATGACCGGACCGCTCCACGCCCTCGAGCAACTGCTGGCGGTCACCCGCTTCAGCCTGGGCAGCATCCCCGAACGGGCCGGGTCGGCCGCCACCACGGTCTTCGGCATTGCCGGGGTCGTGGCGGTGTGGGTGGGCACGTTGTCCATCGGCGAGGGTTTCCGCCGGGCGGTGACGCAGGCCACGGCGCCGGACACGGCCATCGTGCTGCGCGGCGGCGCGGACAGCGAGACGGTGAGTTTTCTGGGCGGCGAGGAAGTGCGCTGGGTGGCCAACGCCCCGGGCGTGCGGCGTGCCGTGTCAGGCCCCCTGGCCTCGGCCGAGTTGCTGATCATCGTGAACCTGCCCAAACGCGGCACCGGCACGGACGCCAACGTGGTGGTGCGCGGGGTGCAGGAGGCCGCCTTTCGCGTGCGCGACGGGGTCCGGATCGTGGCCGGCCGGGCCTTCGAGCCCGGGCGCAATGAGGTGTTGGTGGGGCGCGCCGCCGCCGAGCAGTTCGCGGGGTTGGACATCGGCGAGCGCCTCCGGCTCGGGCGCGCGGAGTGGACGGTGGTGGGGCACTTCACCGCGGCGGGCGGGCTGAACGAATCGGAGTTGTGGACCGACGCCTTCGCCCTGCAAACCGCCTACCAGCGCGGCAACACCTACCAGTCGCTCTTGCTGCGGCTGGACGCGCCGGAGGCCCTCGAGCCGCTGCGCGCGGCGCTGGCCCGCGACCCGCGCCTGAACGTGAAGGTGCTCCGGCAGGACGAGTTTTACGCGGAGCAGACGCGCGTGGTGTACACGCTGGTGACCGGGCTGGGCTCGTTGGTGGCCGGGTTGATGGGGCTGGGCGCGGTGTTCGGCGCGCTCAACACGATGTACTCGGCCGTGGCCGCGCGCACGCGCGAGATCGCCACGCTGCGGGCGCTGGGCTTCGGCCGCGGCCCGGTGGTGGGCTCGGTGCTGGCGGAGGCGTTGGTGTTGGCGCTGGCCGGCGGCGGCCTGGGCGGCGGGCTGGCCTGGCTGGCTTTCGACGGCTACCGCACGGCCACGATGAACTGGCAGAGCTTCAGCCAGGTGGCCTTCGCCTTCAACGTCACGCCGGGTCTGCTGGCGCGGGGCATCGCTTACGCCACCGCCATCGGCTTTTTGGGCGGACTCTTCCCGGCCCTGCGCGCCGCGCGCCTGCCGGTGGTGGCGGGATTGCGAGAACTGTGAGGCAGGCCGGGTGCCGCAGTGCGGGGGCGCAAGGCGGGTTCACTGGCCGCCGCCCACGTCCGGCTTGAGCCAGGGGGTGCCGGCCCAGAACCACTGCCGGGGCAGAAGGCTTTCCACGTGGCCGTCGGCAAAGGCGATGGCGCTGCGCCCGCCGTGGCGCGGGTGCGGCCCGCCCCAGTTCGGGTCGTCGTTGGTCACGCCGCCGGTGTTCGGCGCGTCGTTGCCCGGGTCGTGGATGATCCAGCAGCCCGGTTTCTCGGGTGAGGTCGCGCTCACGCAACGAAGCGGGTCGCGGGTGTTGACCGGTTTGGTGCCGCCGTCGGTAAGAAAGACGGTGGCGGTGGGCACGCGCACGGCCACGTCGCGCGCCGGCGGCCAGTCTTTCACGTCCCAGATGCCCGGCCAGTCGCAGCCGCCCAGGCGGAAGTTCATGCCGTAATTCGAGATGGCCTGGTCGGCGGCGTCGCTGGGGTAGTTTTGGAGGAACTCCTTGAACTTGCGGCTGCGCACCGGGCAGAGCAGCAGGTTGGTGCTCTGCTGGTAGGGCTGGAGGAAGTTGAACCAGGCGCGGCGGGTGACGTTGTTGCCCCGCACCTGGAAGGTGAAGGGGTAGCGGCCACCGTGATCGTCGGCGTACAACTTCGTGGCCAGCGTCATCTGGCGCAGGTGGTTGAGGCAGGCCGTGGCTTGGGCCTTCTGTTTGGCCCGGCCCAGGGCCGGCAGGAGCATCCCGGCCAGGATGGCGATGATGGCAATCACCACCAGCAGCTCGATGAGCGTGAAAGCGGAGTGCGTCGGTTGGTTTCGGACGCGCATGGGATACTGATGAACGTGTTCACGGCCCTTGGCAAGGGGGCTCAACGGGTTGTCTTGTAAAAAATTGCTAGCAGACCTGCGTCGGTTCGGTCTCACCTCGGCATCCCGGCAAAACCCGCCGCCGACGCGAGATCACCGCCCGGTCCAAGGGCCCAGTTCGGTCAGCCACTTCCGGTACCGGGCCTCGAGGGCTTCGGGGCCGGGGTGGTCGGCCCGGGCGAGGACCAGGTAGTCGAGCCGAAAACGTTCGCCGCGCTGGTAGGTCAGCGGCTTTTCGTCCAAGCCCTGCGTCGCGGAGAGGTAGGCAAAGGGGTCGCGCATGCTGAAAAACCGGCTCGAGCCGGCGTTGTGCGGTCCGGCCAAAATGCCCGCCATCACCGGGCGCCCGTCCAGGTGCCCCAGCGTGGCCGCCCAGCGTGCCGGGATGACGTCCCGTTTCTGCTCGGCCGAGTACGGGGCGCCCTCGGAATTGACGTGCTGCGCCCGCAGGTCGAAGTCCCGGACAAACCGCATGCCCAGGCCGTGGTAGGCCGTGCCGCTCAAGGTGACCTGCTCGGCCGCGGGGCCCACGGCGAATTCCGCCGCCCAATACAAGGCCACTTCCCGCTCCGCCGGGTCCACCACCAGCGTCAGCGTGCGCCGCTCGACCAACACGGCCACGGCCAGGGCGTTGGTGTGCTCGCGATGCGTGCCGGCCACCCAGGCCAGCGGGTGCGCAAAGGTCGCCCGGGGCCGGCCGTCCGGGGTGGCGCCCACCAGACGCGAGGGCGCGGCCAGGAGCCGCTGCACGCCCGGCGCGGTCTGTTCTTCCCAGAAGTTGGTGCCGTTGACGGTGATGGCGTACATCAAGCCGTGGTGGTGCAGGTGGTCCGGCGGGGCGTCCAGGAGGAGATTGTCGCCCGCCAGCGTGCGCAGCTCTTTCACGTACGGCTTGAAGTTCGTGGACGCCATCGCGTAGCGCAGCAGCGGCGCCCCGCGATACCGAATCTCCACCTCCTGCCGGGTCGGGCTGACCACCAGCTTCATGTCCCCGTGCTCGACGACCTGGTCCTCGAGGCCGCGTGCGGGGCGGGCCTCGGGCGCCACCGGTGACGCCGCGGCGGCGGGGCCTTCTTCGCCAGCCAGAGCCGGGGCGCCGCCCGGACCGGCCAGGGCGAGGACCCACACGCTCAGGCCGAGGAACCGCCACCACTCCCGACACCGTCCGGGCCGGGAGAATGCTTTGCGTGAATGCTTCATCGTGGAAAACTTGTTCCGCGGAACCCTGCGCCGGCCGCCCGCCGCTGGCCAGCCTCAATCGGCCCGGGTCAACAACCACGTCGGCAGCAGCACCAACACCGCGCCCAGGGCCGCCACAAAGGCCCCCGCCAGCAGGAGACCAAACTGCGCCACCGGCGGAAACGCCGAGAGACCGAACAACCCGCACACCCCGGTCAACACCACCGAAGTCCAAACGATGGGCGGCCCTTTCACCGCCAGCGCCGCCACCAGCGCCTCGCGGCGCGGCCACCCCGCGCGCCGGGCGCGTTGCCAGTGCGTGAGCAGATGCACTGTGTCATCCACCGCCACGCCCAGGGCCAGCGCGCCCGCCATCACGGTCACCGAATTGAGCGGCACGCCCGCCCATCCCGCCCCGGCCAGCGCCAGCGCCACGGCCGCGCCGTTGGCCGCCAACGCCCACCCCGCCAGCCGCGCCGAGCGCCACAGCCCCGCCAGCGTCAACCCGATCACCCCCGCCGCCAGCGCCGCGCTGCGGGCCTGGCTGCGCAGCAGGCGACGGTCCGCCTCCAGCCACGTGTGCAGACCCCGCGTCGCGGACACCGCGACCCCCGGCGGCCGGGTGCGCTCCGCTTCGGCCACGATGGCGCGCACCAGCCGCAGGTACGTCGAGGCCGGCAGGTGCCGCGTGCGCACCACCAGTTGGGCTGTGCGAAACTCCCGGTCGCTCAGCGCCGCCAGAAACGGGAAATCGTACGCTCGCAGCGCCGCCACGAAGAGCCCGATTTGCAGCGCGCTGTCCGGCAGCCGCAACGCCTCCGGCCGGCCGCCCTCCCACACCTGGTTCGCCAGCGCCAGCAACTGCGCGTAGGAGTAAACGCCGGTCACCTCCGGCTGCGCGGCAGCGAACCGATGCACCGCCTCGAGGTAGCGCAGGAACTCGAGCCGGTTCACCCCGCCGGCGGCGCCCGTGTCGAACTCGATCGGCACCACGTGAATGCCGCCGTACACCGCGTCCAGCTCCTCGAGCGCCTGCCGCGTGGGGCTGGCCGGGGCGAGCATCTCGCTGACGCGCACGTCGGTGCGCAGCCGCGCCAACCCGAGCCCGGTGACCACGGCCGCGAGCGCCGCGCCGGCCCAAATCCAGCCGTGCCCGCGCCTCAATCCGTCCACCCACCGCGCCGCCCGGGCGACTCCGGGCTCGGCCGCGGACCACGCCCCGGCTTCGGCGGAAACGGGGCCTGCTTCCGCTCCGCCCGGTGTTTCCCCGACCGTGGCGCGCGGTCGGCGTCGGCCCTCCATCACCCGCAGCCAAGCCAGGCCGGGGCCGAAGGTGAAGGCCCAGACCCCGGCCAGTCCCAGCGCGCCCAGGGCGCCGAACTCCCGCATCTGGGGCAGTTCGCCGGTGGTCAGCGAGAGCAACCCCAGCAGCGTGGTCAGCACGGCGAAGGCCGCCGGCTTTTGCACCACGTCCAGCGCGGCCCACAGCGCCGCGGCGGGGTCCGGCACACGCGCCCGCGCGCGTTGCCAGGCCAGTAGCAGGTGCAGGAGCAGCGTCAGGTGCAGCCCGGCCAGGAGCGGCAGCAGCGGCAGCGTAAACACGGTCAGCGCCCGGCCGGCGAGGTGAAACAGGCCGGGCAACAGCGTCAGCGCCAGCGCCTGGTTGGCCAGGGCGAAACCCGCCAGCCGCAGCGAGCGAAACGTGGCCCACAGCGTGACCCCCACCACCGCCAGCGCCGCGGGCACAAACCGCCGCAGGTCCCGCCCCAGCGTGGCGCGAATCTCCGCCTCGATGCCCGGCAGCGCCAGCACCCGCAGCAGCACGCCCGCGGCGCGGAACGGCGCCAGTGCCGCGTCCAGCCGCGCGTTGAAGGCCGCCTGTTCCGCCACCGTGCCGGGCCGCCCCGCGAAGGTCGCGGTCAGCACCGTGTGCCGGCCGTCCGCGGCCACCATGACGTTGCGCACCAAGGGATGGCTCAGGCAAAAGTCGCGAAACGCCGCCAGCCGGGCTGCGTCCCACGGCGGGTCGGGCAACAGCGGGACCATCGCGAAGCCGAAGCCGCGTCGGACCGGTTGCACGGCGTGGGTCAGGCTCTTGATTTCGATCACGCCGGGCAGGCCCTCGAGCGCCTCGCTCACTTGCGCCACCAACGTCAAACCCGCGGGCGAAAACAGGTCCGGGTGTTCCAGACTCACCAAGACCGCCTCGTTCTCGCCGAGAATCTCCCGCGCCTGCGCGTAAGCGGCGAGACTGCGTTGATCACCCTGCAAGAGCGCGCCCACCTCCGTGCTCACCGTCCAACGCGCCAACGGCGCCAGCAGGGGCAGGCAGATCAGCGTGCTCGCCGCCAACGCCGCGCGCGGCCAGCGCAGAAACGGGTTCCACGTCCGGCGTGCGCTCCGGGGTGCGGCGGGCGGGACGGCGGGTGACACGGCGCAGCCCGGTTCATCCGGCGGCGGCCCGGGCGGGGGCGCGCCGGGACAAGAATCCGGCGCCGACCACCCCCGCCAGACCGGCCGCGGCCAGCGCGCGGGTCCACGTCCACCCGGTGGGCCGGTACCACAACCGCAGCACGACGGGCCCGTTGGCGGCCGGGACTTCCAGCTCGGAGAAACAGGGCGCCACCGCGCGCACCGGCACCGGTTGGTCGGCCAGGGCCGCGCGCCAGCCGGGGTAGGCGGTGTCGGTCCACAAGAGTTTGCCCGCCGGGCCGGGCTCGAGCGTGACGCGTTGCTCGGTCAGGGAAACCAGCTCGACCCGGAACGCACGCGGCGCCGCGCCCTGCCAGTGAAACGCGGCCGGCGCGCGGTCCGGGCGCGGCGGCTCGAAGCGGCCCGCCCGCTGACCCGGCTCGGGCGTGGTGTAGGTGGCGTCGGCCACGCGCGCGGCCCAGGCCTCCTGCTCGGCGGGCGGCAGCGTGGTGAAGCACCGCGGCACCAGCGCCGAGTAGCCGTGCAAGACGCGCACGCCGGCCAGATGGCCAAGGCAGTTGGGGAACACCGGGTCGTACACCGCCGGGGCCACCTCGCGCAGCCGGCGCGGCGTGCCGGCCAGCTCGGCGGCCACGCGGCGTTGCTCCGGGCCGCCGGCCTGCAACAACTGCCAGGCCCGCACGGGATGGTTCGGGATGAAACGCGCGTAAAACCACGCCGCGGGCGCCAGGTTCAGCGCCAGGAGCGCGGGCCACACGCCCGGCCAACGCCGCCAGTCCGGCCGCAGGCACAGCCCGGCCACCGCCAGCAGGCCCAGCGTGGCCAGCACGGTCTCCGGGTTTTGCACCGAGATTTCGCGCGGCAGGTTGCGCACCTGGAACTCGCGCAGCGCCGGCGCGGCGATGAGGCCGCTGCGCGCGGCCGCCTCGCGCCGGACCGTCGCCAGCACGCGCGGCAGCAGGCGCGGATACACCACGAAGGCCGCCAGGTTCAGCGCCAGCGCGAGGCCCACGGCGAGACCGGCCAGGCCCAGCCCCCAGCCGCGCCAAGCGGCGGTTTCCCGGCGCAGGACCTCGAGGCCCAGCGCCGCCAGCACCGCCAGCCCCAGCACCGCCAGACCCGCCGCGCGCGTGTACAACATCGCCTGCAACGGCGTGGACAGGATCAGCAGGTACGCCAGCACCAAACCCGCCGCCACGCGCCAAATTTCCGGCCGTGGCGCCCGGGCCCGGCCGCGCACCGCCCCGACCACCGCCAGTGCCGTGGCCGCCGTGCCGGTGAACACCACAAAGCCCAGCGCGTACTGGCCAAAAAGTTTCGAGAGGTCCAGCGAGCGAAACGTGCCCAGGGCCCAGGGATGAAACGCACCGAGCGAGGCCAGCCCGCTCAACCACGACACCGGGTTCCACGGCACCGGCACCGGGCGCACGCTCAGCCGGTAAAACTCGACCTGCGCCGCCAGCACCGGCGCGGCCAGCATCGCCCCGAGCAAGCCCGTCCCCGCCACCACGGCCAGCGCCCGCCGCCATTGGGACCAGGCCCGCCCGCCGTAGCCGGCCAGAAACACCAGCGCGAAGACCACCACGTAGGCATGCGACTGGACGTTGCCGGCGTAAAAAATGCCCGCCACGGCCAACCCGGCCGCCGGCCACGCCCACCAGCGGCGCTCGGCCAGCCAGGCGTCCCACGCCAGCCACAGCCAAGGGTAGTAGAGAAACGCGCCGGTGTTCCACGGATGGCCGAAGAAAATGGCATGGTAACCGGCGCATTGTCCGGCCAGCGCCAGGCCCACGCTGGTCGTCACGTCAAAACCCCAGCGCCGCAGCAGCGCCAAAAGCCCGGCACCGCTCAGCGCCCAGTGCAGGATGAGCGTCCAGTTGTAGGCGAGTTCAAACGGCAACAGACCGTAGCAAAGCAGCCGCACGGGGTCGGTGCCGTTCACGTGCGCATCGGCCAGGAGCGGTCGGCCGCCGAAGGTGTACGGGTCCCACCAGGGCACCTCGCCGCGCCGCCAGGCCTGGTACACGGTGTGTTGGAGCGGCAGGTCGTAGGTGAGTTGGTCAATGACGTAGTGGTTGGCCGGGATACCCGAGTGCTCCGGGTCCATCCAGCGATACTTGGCCAGCAACGCGGGGGCCAGGTCCAGCGGCGCGAGCAGGCGCGCGCCCCAGAGCGCACCGCGGAACAGCCCCAGCGCCAGGGCCGCGCTGGCCAGGAGCCAGACCCACCAGGCGCACCGGTTCATGGCAGGTCCGGTCGCGCCAACGCCAGCAGGCTCTGTCCGAAGGGCGGCGCCAGCACGCGCGTTTCGAGGGTGTGCACCCAGGGGAAGATGGCCCGGTCGAAGAGCCGCACGCCGGCCAGGTCAAAACGGCGACGGCGCAGCACGCAGAAGTTGAGCCACCAAGCGAAGTAGCCGGCGAAGTTGTAGTAGCGCAGGCGGGTGATGCGGAAGCCCGCCGCCTCGAGCCGCGCCCGCAGCCCGGGGCGGGTGTAGCGCCGGAAGTGGCCGAAGTCGCGGTCTATCGGCGCGTAAATTTCCGGCCGCGCCGGCACAAAGAGACAGAGCGCGCCGCGCCGGGCCGCCAGGAGGTCGCGGTAGGCGCGCAGTTCGGCCGCGTCGTCGGCGATGTGTTCGAGCACGTTCACGCTCAGCACGGCATCCCACGCGGCGTCCGCGCCCAGGTCGGCCACGGTGCCGCAAACGACGCGCTGGCCGGGCAAGCGGGCGCGCAGGCGTTCGCAGAACCGGGCCTCGGGTTCGACGGCCACGACCTCGCGCACGCCGGGATGGGCCCGCACTTCGACGGTCATTTGCCCGATGCCGGCGCCCACCTCGAGCACGCGCCCGGCGAGGTCGGCGCCGAACTCGCGCAGGAGCCGGGCGCGGTAGTGGCGGGCCTGGTCGAGCGCGGCGAACTCGAAGTCCTCGGTCCGGGCGGCGGCGTTGGGGGCGGGGGCCGCGGGCGGGGGAGTCATGCGAGCGGTTTGAGGCTGTACTTGAGGATGCACCAGACGGCGCGGAGGGCGTCCTTCCAGCCGATTTTTTTGCCCTCGGCGTAGGTGCGGCCGTAGTAGGAGATGGGCACCTCGTAGATGCGCACGCCCAGGCGGGCGACCTTGGCGGTGATCTCCGGCTCGAAGCCGAACCGGTTTTCCTCGACGGCGATCCGGGTCAGGACCTCGCGGCGGAAGACCTTGTAGCAGGTCTCCATGTCCGTGAGGTTGAGGTTGGTGGTCATGTTCGAGAGCAGGGTGAGGCATTTGTTGGCCACGGCGTGCCAGAAGTAGAGCACGCGGTGCGCGCCGGCGCCCTGGAAGCGCGAGCCGAAGACCACGTCGGCCTTGTTCGCCAGGATGGGCGCCAGGAGGTGATGGTACTCGGCGGGGTCGTACTCGAGGTCGGCGTCCTGGATGATGACGATGGGAGCGGTGACGTGGGCGAAGCCGGTGCGCAGGGCCGCGCCCTTGCCCTGGTTGACCGCGTGGTGAATGAGCCGCAGGCGCGCGTCCGCGGCGGCCAACCCCTCGAGCACCTCGCGGGTGCCGTCGGTCGAGGCGTCGTTGACCACCACCAGCTCCTGCACCGGGCGCTGGGCCAGCACGGTGCGGATGACCTCGGCCACGGTGGCCTGTTCGTTGTACACCGGCATGACCACCCCCAGGCACGGCGCGACGTCGGCGTTGGACTTGAACTCCAGCATGTTTGGCGCGCGCAGGGTAAAGGCCCCGGGCCGCGGCGGCGAGCGGGAAACCGCGGCGCGAGCACGGGCCGGCGCCGGGCAAAAAAAAGAGGCCCCGAAACCGGGGCCTGCGGGAAAGCGGCGGCGCGCGGCGGTTCAGGCCGGCTTCCAGGTCGAGATCAGCCGCATGTACTGGGCGCGCTCGAAGGCGGTCGGGTCCGGGCACTTGAGCTGGCTCATCGAGCCCTGCAACTCGGCCACGGAGGCGTACTCGTGTTCTTCCATCCAGCGTTTCATTTCCTGCTCGATGACGGCGATCTGGGCCATGCCTTTGCGCAGGAGCACCGAGCAGAGCATGGTCACGTCCGCGCCGGCCATGAGCATCTTGAGGGCGTCGTAGGCGGTGTGGATGCCGCTGGTGGCGGCGAGGCTGGTCTTGACGCGGCCGTAGAGGATGGCGATCCAGCGCAGCGGCAGGCGGCGGGCCTGGGGGGTGCTGAGCAGGATGCTGTGCTCGACCTCGAGGTTTTCGAGGTCAATGTCCGGCTGGTAAAAGCGGTTGAAGAGCACCAGGCCGTCGGCGCCGGCGGCCTCGAACTGCCGGGCCATGTGAGCCATGTTGCTGAAGTACGGGCCCAGCTTCACCGCCACGGGCAGGGTCACGGCGGCCTTCACGCGGCGCAGGATGTCCAGGTAGGTCTTTTCCACCTCGGCGCCGGGCAGGTCGGGGTCGGTGGGGATGTAGTAGATGTTCAGCTCGAGGGCGTCGGCGCCGGCCTGTTGAATTTGGCGGGCGTACTCGGTCCACCCGCCCACCGAGGTGCCGTTGAGGCTGGCGATGACGGGCAGGCGCACGGTGCGCTTGGCCTGCTGGATGAGCTCGAGGTAATCGTCCGGGCCCACCCGGTACTCGCTTACCTGGGGGAAGTAGCTCAGGGCCTCGGCGTAACTCTCGGTGCCCTTTTCGAGCATGGCGTCCAGTTCGGCGGTCTCGTGGCGGATTTGCTCCTCGAAGACGGAGGGCAGGACCACGGCGCCGGCGCCGGCGTCTTCGGCCCGTTTGATTTCATCCAGCTCGCGGGTGAGCGGGCTGGCGGAGGGCATGAGCGGACTGCGGAGCTTGAGTCCGAGGTAGGTGGTGCTCAGGTCCATGGAGTCTCGTGGGTTTTCGCCGGGGGGCGGCGGGGTTCAGGCGGTTTCCGAAGTGGCCGGGGTGACAACGGGAGCGGCGGCGGCCGGGGCGCCGTTGCCCTTGCGGGCGGCGAGGTAGGAGAAGAACTGCCAGCGGGCCTCGGCGTCCATCTGGGCCGCTTCCATGAGGCGGCGGGCGTCCTCGGGCCGGGTCTTGGTGAGCATCTTGAAGCGGTTTTCGGCCAGGAGGTATTCGCTGACCTTGAGTTTGGCCGGGGGCGAGTCCAGTTGCAGCGGGTTTTCGCCGGCGGCGGCGCGGCGCGGGTCGTAGCGGTACAGGAGCCACTGGCCGGACTCGACGGCCAGTTTCTGGTGTCGGGCGCCGACGCCGCGGTCCAGGTCGATGCCGTGGGCAATGCAGTGGCTGTAGGCGATGATGAGCGAGGGGCCGGGGTAGCTCTCGGCCTCGAGCAGGGCGCGCAGGGTGTGCTCATCCTTGGCGCCCATGGCCACGCTGGCGACATAGACGTGGCCGTAGGTCATCGCGATGAGGCCCAGGTCTTTCTTGCGCCCGGGCTTGCCGGCGGCGGCGAACTTGGCCACGGCGCCGCGCGGGGTGGCCTTCGAGGCCTGGCCGCCGGTGTTGGAATAGACCTCGGTGTCGAGCACGAGCAGGTTCACGTCGCGCCCGCTGGCCAGGACGTGGTCCAGCCCGCCGTAGCCGATGTCGTAGGCCCAGCCGTCACCGCCGAAGCCCCAGACGCTCTTGCGGACCAGGGCATCGGCCACGCCCAGCAGCATCTTCGCGTCGCTGCCGGTCAGGCCGGCGAGTTTGGCCTTGAGCGCGGCCACGCGCTCGCGTTGTTCGTAAATGCCGGCCTCGTCGCGTTGGTCGGCGTGGAGCAGGCCGGTCACGAGGTCGTCGCCCAACTGCGGAGCCAGCCGTTGCAGGAGTTCGCGGGCGAACTCCATCTGCTTGTCCAGCGAGACGCGGAAGCCGAGGACGAACTCGGCGTTGTCCTCGAAGAGCGAGTTGTTCCAGGCCGGGCCGCGCCCGAGGTGGTCCACGCAATACGGGGTGGTGGGGAGGTTGCCGCCGTAGATCGAGGAGCAGCCGGTGGCGTTGCCGATGATCATGCGGTCGCCGAACAACTGCGTGACCATCTTGATGTACGGGGTCTCGCCGCAGCCGGCGCAGGCGCCGGAGAACTCGAAGAGCGGCCGCATGACCTGTTGTTGGCGGAGCTGGGTGACCTTGATCTTGCGGCGGTCGAACTCCGGGAGGCTCAAGAAGAAGTCCCAGTTGACCCGCTCGGCGGCGCGCAACGGGGCCTGGAGCTGCATGTTGATGGCCTTGAGGCGCGGCTCGCGCTTGTTCCTGGCCGGGCAGACGTCCACGCACAGCACGCAGCCGGTGCAATCCTCCGGCGCGACCTGGATGGTGTACTTGAGGCCCTTCCACTCGGGGGCGCGGGCGTCGGCGGACTTGAAAGTCTCCGGGGCGCCGGCCAGGGCGGCAGGTTCATAGACCTTGGCCCGGATCGAGGCGTGCGGGCAAATGGCGGCGCATTTGCCGCACTGGATGCAGGTCTGCGGGTCCCAGACCGGGATTTCGAGGGCCAGGTTGCGCTTCTCGTACTGGGCGGTGGCGGTGGGGAAGGTGCCGTCGGGCGGGAAGGCGCTGACCGGCAGCAGTTCGCCCTCGCCGGCGTAGATGCGGCCCAGGGTCTCGCGGATTTCCCGGGGCGCCTTTTCGCTGAAGGGCGGGGGCAGCTCCGCGCCGTCGAGGGGTTGCGGCGGCAGGGGCACTTCGTGGAGGTTGGCCAGGGTCTGCTCGACGGCGGCGATGTTTTTGCGGACCACCTCCTCGCCCTTCTTGCCGTAGGTCTTCTGGATGGCCTGCTTGATCTTCTCGATGGCCTGCTCGCGCGGGAGCACGCCGGAGACGGCGAAGAAGCAGGTCTGCATGATGGTGTTGATGCGCCCGCCCATGCCGGCCTCGCGGGCCACCTTGACCGCGTCAATCACGTAGAACCTGGCTCGCTTGCGGATCAGGCCTTCCTGGACCGGCCGCGGGAGTTTGGCCCAGATTTCGTCCGGCCCGTACGGGGTGTTGAGCAGGAAGGTGCCGCCGGGCACCAGCGGCTTGAGCATGTCGTAGCGCTCAAGGAAGACCGGCTGGTGGCAGGCCACGAAGTTGGCGCGGTGGACCAGGTAGGTGCTGGGGATGGGGTCCGGGCCGAAGCGCAGGTGCGACACGGTAATGGCGCCGGCCTTCTTCGAGTCGTACACGAAGTAGCCCTGGGCGTAGTTGGGCGTGCCCTCGCCGATGATCTTGATCGAGTTTTTGTTCGCGCCCACGGTGCCGTCCGAGCCCAGGCCGTAAAAGAGGGCGCGGGTGACGCTTTCCGGCTCGATGGACCAATCCGGGTCGTAGGCGAGGCTGGTGTGGGTGACGTCGTCCTCGATCCCGACGGTGAAGTGGTTTTTCGGCTGCGCACTGGCGGCGTTGTCGAACACCGCCTTGACCATCGCGGGGGTGAATTCCTTCGAGGACAACCCGTAGCGGCCGCCCAGGATGCGCGGGCGGGTTCGGAGCCGGCCGTACCCGCGGTCCAGGCCCTCGGTCACCGCGGCCACGACGTCCAGGTAGAGCGGTTCGCCGCTGGCGCCGGGTTCCTTGGTGCGGTCGAGCACGGAGAGGGTTTGCACGGTGGGCGGCAGGGCCTCGCAGAACCGGCGCACGTCGAAGGGCCGGTACAGGCGCACCTTGAGCACGCCGAACTTGCCGCCTTCGTCGTTGAGGTACTGGACCGTGGCCTCGGCTGTCTCGGCGCCCGAGCCCATGAGCACCACCACGTGCGCGGCGTCCGGCGCGCCCACGTACTGGAAGAGCCGGTACTGGCGGCCGGTGAGGCCGGCGAACTTGTCCATCGCCCGCTGGGTGATGTCCGGGCAGGCGAGGTAGAAGGGGTTGCACCGCTCGCGCGCCTGGAAGAAGACGTCGGGGTTTTGCGCCGTGCCGCGCAAGACCGGGCGGTCGGGGTTGAGGGCGCGCCGGCGGTGGGCCAGCACCCACTCCTCGTCAATCATCCGGCGCATGACTTCCTCGGTGACCAGCTCGATCTTCTGCACCTCGTGCGAGGTGCGGAACCCGTCGAAGAAGTGCAGGAACGGCACGCGGGATTCGAGCGTGGCGGCCTGGGCGATGAGGGCAAAGTCCATGGCCTCCTGCACCGAGCCGGAGCAAAGCAGGGCAAACCCGGTGGTGCGGGCGTGCATCACGTCGCTGTGGTCCCCGAAGATGGACAGGGCGTGCGTGGCAATAGTGCGGGCCGAGATGTGGAAGACCGTGGGCGTGAGCTCGCCGGCGATCTTGAACATGTTGGGAATCTTGAGCAACAGGCCCTGGGAGGCGGTGAAGGTGCAGGTCAGTGCCCCGGTTTGCAGCGCGCCGTGCACCGCCCCGGCCGCGCCGGCCTCGCTCTGCATTTCCACCACCGACGGCACAGTGCCCCAGAGGTTGCGCACCCCCTCGGCGGCCCACTGGTCGCACCACTCGCCCATGTTCGAAGAGGGGGTGATGGGGTAGATGGCCATCACCTCGTTGCAGCGGTAGGCCACGTAGGCGACGGCTTCGTTGCCGTCAATGGTCGCAAAGACTTTGCTCATGATTCGCTCTCCGGTATCGCGGAATCTCGCCACCGCGGCGGCGCGGACGGCTTTTTCTCCGCCGCGGACGCTACGCGTCGCCTGCGGAGCCGGCAAGGCACGGCCGCGGAGCGGACGCTGAAAGGAAGCTGCCCGGGCGGGCGCGCGGCGGCTCCACCTGCCTTGGCCAGTGTTTGCCCTTTTTTGCGACGCGCGGCGACACCGGCGGTGAGGCGGGCGGCGCGCCGGGGCAAACAGTCCGCTGCGGCCTCACTTGATGCCGGCGAGCCGTTCCCGCCAGATGCGGTACAGCTCGACGGTGGCGCGCACGTCGCGCAGGCAGTACTCCGCGATTTCGCGGTGCCGCCCCTCGGCGAGGAGCTGGCTCACGTCCAGGCCGGTCACCCCGTGGCGCTTGGGGGAGTCAATGCCGAAGGCCTTGCAGTAAAAATCCAGGTTGAAGCGCCGGGCCGCGCCGTCGCGCCCGCTCACGCCGTAGAAGGTCAGTTGCTCGGCCAGATCGCAGTGCGGCTCGGTGGCGAACCGGTAGCCCAGCCAGTCCTTCCGGGTGATGGGCACATTGAGCAGGGCCGAGCGCAGGTACAGGAAGGGCACATCGAAGGACCGGCCGTTGAAGGTGACAACCTGTTCGTAATGCCGCGCCACGTCCCAAAAAGCGGCCAGCAACTCCGCCTCGTCCATGCAGGGGACGTACTCGACCCGCGGGTCCGCGGCGCCCGCGCCCTCCTCGAAGTCGGCGGCCAGAAACTGCACCTGCCCGCGGGCGGTCTCGGCGTTGAGCATGGCGACGCAAACCACCTGGGCGGTGAAGGGGTAGAGGTTGAGCTGGCGAATCAATTCCGCCTCGCGCTGCTGGCGCGCCGCCTCCTCGGGCAGGCGCTCGGCCTCGCGCATCAGGTATTCCCACTGCACTTCGTCGAAGTGCTCGCGCCCGAGGGCGGCGGTCTCGATGTCGAACACCAAAGTGGCCATGAGGTGCTGGGGGATAAACCAGACCGGGAGGCGCGCGCCCCCACGGGCGGGCTCAACCTCCCGGTCGGTGATGGGAGTTCAGGCTGTGGTTACGATTTCTTTGCCGCCTTCTTGGCGGGTTTCTTGGCCGTTGCTTTCTTCTTGGCTGGCACGAGTACCTCACCTCCCTTCCATGCCGGAAATAAAGCTGTTGCGTCGGTTCTTGGTCGTCATCTCGGGCTCGTCAACGGGAGTATGACCACGGCAAGGCGGGGATGCAACACTTTCGCGAATTTTTCCAGCGGCCGTGCCGCCGCCCCGCGCCCCGCTCGGCTTGCGCGTCGCGCCGTCAGAAAAATCAGGCCTGTGCCGCCCCCCTCAACGCGGGTCGCGCGGCGACTCCGCCCCCGGCTCCTCGTCCAGGTCCCCCGTGTCAATATCCTCGAGTCCGTGAAGGTGACCCGGTTTGCGCACCAGCACCTGCACGATGCACCAGACAAACAGGCCGGTGACAAAGCCCACCGACAAGATCATCGTGATCCAGCCCGCCCAGGTCATGACCGCGCCTCCTGTTCCACCCGCGCTACCTGCTCCTCCCGCGCTGCGCGGTCCCAACGCCGCCCCGCCGCCGCCGTCAGCACGCAGAAAAACAGCACGCACAGGGCGATGAATGCCACCGTCAACTGCGCCACCGGGCTGGCCTGGGCGCCCACCAGGTCCTTCACGTACCCGGCCGGCTCGATCCGCCCCGTCGCCGGGTTCCGGGCGAACACGTTGAAGCGAATCCAAAACGCAAAGATCGTCAGCAGATACACCGGGCACACGTACTTGATGATCGGTTTGAAGAAGTTCGGAATCCGCAGCACGGCCCCCTTGTGCGCCTCCCGCCAACCCCGTTCCACGCCCAGTCCCCAGCCGAAGGTCAGGATGAGCACCGTGGCCAGCACAAAGATCAGGAACGTGCCCACCCAGAAATCCAGCGTGTCCAGGGCCTTCAGGTCCTTGCTGAAATACACCACAAACAGGCAGCCCACTCCGGTCAACAGGCCCAGCAGCGACACCGCCTGTTTCCGGTTCAACCCCAGGCCCTCCTCCAGAAAGGCCAGGCCCGGCTGCAACATCGAAAGCGAGCTGGTCACCGCCGCCAAAAACAGCAGGAAAAACCAGGCCGCTCCGAACAACCAGGGCAGCGGCAGGTGCGAAAACACCAGCGGCAGCACTTTGAAGCCCAGCCCGAAGGTGCCCTGCCCCACAATCCCCGCCGCCCCCAGGAACAGGTACGCCGCCGGCACCGTGATCATCCCGCCCAGGCCCACCTCGCAAAATTCGTTCGCGCTGGTCGCCGTCAACCCGCTCAACACCACGTCGTCCTCTTCCCGCAGGTAACTGGCGTAGGTGATAATAACCCCGAAGCCAACCGAGAGGCTGAAGAAAATCTGCCCCGCGGCCGCCAGCCACAGTTGCGGATTGGCCAGTTGCGCCAGCACCGAGGAGCCGTCCTCCCGCGTTGGATTCCACATGTAGCCCAGGCCGGCGAGCACGTTCCGCTCCGGGTGGGCCGGGTCCGGAGTGCCCAGCGTCAGCACGCGCGCCAGCACCACCAGCGCCAGCAGGATCAACGCCGGCATGCCCCATTTGCAAAACGCCTCGATCCCCCGGGCGATGCCGCGGTAGATGATGAAAAAATTCAACCCGAACACCAGCGCTAGGAACCCCAGCGCCTGGTTGTGCCCCCGTCCCAGCGTCAGCCCGTCCTGCGTCGCCCCCACAAACTGCGCCCAGAACTCCGCGTAATCCGCCACGCGCTCCCCCAGTTGCAGCCGCCCGGTCAGCGCGTACCACGCGTACCCCAGACACCATGCCTCGATGTACACGTAGTACATGTAGATCATCACCGGCACGATCACCCCGATCACCCCGATGTACTTGCCCAGCGGGTGCCGGATCAGCGCGTAAAAAATCCCCGGGCTCGAATGAAACCCGCGCTGCCCCGCGTACCGGCCCAGCGTCCACTCCGCCCAGCAAATCGGGATGCCCAGAATCAACAACGAAAGGAAGTACGCGAGCATGAACGCCCCGCTGCCGTACTGCGCGGCCAGGCCGGGGAAGCGCAAAAAATTGCCCAGGCCCACGGCGCTGCCCGCCACGGCCATGATCACGCCCACCCGGGAAGACCACGTCTCCCGCGTCAATCCATCGGACATGCGCTCCTTCTAAACGCCGACCCCGACCCGGGCCAGCAGAAACTCGCCCCGGCATTCCCGGATTTTGTTCACCTGGCCGCGCCACCCGGGCGCCTCGCCGCCAACGACTCCCTCGGCGCTCCGGCTGGCCCGCCTCAATGCGCCGGCCCGCCGGCCTGTCCTGCGGTTGCGCCACCCATGCGACGCCCCCGATCACCGCGCGCCCGCACTGCCCGCTTGACCCCGCCCGGGGCCTCCGTTTCCCTTGGCGCCAGTTACCTGCCGGACCATGAAAATCCGCACCCTCCTGGTGGACGACGAGGCCCTGGCCCGCGAGCGCCTGCGCGACATGTTGGCCACCGAGCCCGACCTCGAAATCATCGGCGAATGCGCCGACGGCGCCGAGGCCGTCACCGCCCTCGAACGCGACCTGCCGGACCTGGTTTTTCTGGACGTGCAGATGCCCGAGCTGGACGGCTTCGACGTGCTGGCCACAGCCCGCCCCGCGCGGCCCCCGGTGGTCATCTTCACCACCGCCTACAGCGAACACGCCCTGCGCGCCTTCGAGGTCCACGCCCTGGACTACCTGCTCAAGCCCTTCGACCGCGAGCGTCTGCAAGTGGCGCTCCGGCGCGCCCGCGAGCACCTGCGCCTGGCCCGCACCGAGGCGCTCAACGAAAAACTCAACGCCCTCCTGGCCGAAATGCGACCGCCCGCGCGCAAGGTGGACCGCCTGGTCGTCAAGTCCGGCAGCCGCGTCGTCCTCCTCCGCACCGCGGACGTGGACTGGATCGAAGCGGCGGACAACTACGTGAACCTGCACGTCGGCGCCGAGTCGCACCTGTTGCGCGAGACGATGGCCGCGCTCGAGGCCCGGTTGGACCCCCGCCAGTTCCTGCGCATCAGCCGCTCGACCATCGTGAACCTGGACCGCGTCAAGGAACTCCAACCCATGTTCCACGGCGACTACGTGGTCATCCTGCGCAACGGCACCCGGCTCAACCTCAGCCGCAGCTACCGCGACAAGCTCCAACAACTTCTGGGTCGCTAAAACCCGCGCCGCCCGGCGTGCCCGCGTTTGCCTGCCGCCGGGGCCCGGGCTAGTCTGGCGCGCGTGGGCGCCACCGCTTTGACCTCGTACCGACTCCCCACGCTCGCCTTTGACCATCAACCCCGCACCCGCCTGGTGTTCGACGCCGGCGCGCTGGCTCGCCTGGGCGAACTGGCCCGCGAATTGGACGGCCGCCGCGTGCTGGTGGTGACCGACCCCGGCATCGTCCGCGCCGGCCACGCCGCCCGGGCCGTCGAGGCCTTGCGCGCCGCCGGCCTGGCCGTGGCCGTGTTCGACCAGGTGCGCGAAAACCCCACCACGCTCGACGTGGCGCGGTGCGTGGAGGCGGCCCGCGCGCACGCCTGCGACCTGCTGGTCGGCCTGGGCGGCGGCAGCGCCATGGACACCGCCAAGGGCGGCAATTTCATCCTCACCAACGGCGGCCAGATGCGCGATTACTGGGGCGTGGGCAAGGCCCGCCGGCCGATGCTCCCGCTCATCGCCGTGCCCACCACCGCCGGCACCGGTAGCGAATGCCAGTCCGCCGCCCTCATCGCCGACGAGCAGACCCACCAGAAAATGGCCTGTCTGGACCCGAAAGCCGCCGCCCGCGTGGCCCTGCTGGACCCCGAGCTCACGCTCTCCCAACCCGCCGCGGTCACCGCCCACACCGGCGTGGACGCGCTGGCCCACGTGGTCGAGACCGCCGTCACCCGTCGCCGCAACCCGATTTCGCTCATGTACACGCACGCGGCCTTCACCCGCCTGGTGCCCGCCTTCCCGCGCGTGCTGGCCGACCCGGACGACCTCGAGTCGCGCGCCCAAATGCTCCTGGCCTCCTCGTTGGCCGGCCTGGCCATCGAAAACTCGATGCTCGGCGCCGCCCACGCCTGCGCCAACCCGCTGACCGCGCACTTCGGCGTCGCCCACGGCGAGGCTGTGGGCCTGATGTTGCCGCACGTGGTCCGCTGCAACGCCGCCGACCCCGCCGCCCGGCGCGCCTACGCCGAACTGGCCTCGGCCCCGGAAATCGCCTGCGTGAGCGACGGCCTCGAGCCGGCCGTGGACGCCCTGGTGGCCGAAATCGAAACGCTCCTGAACCGCGCCGGCATCGCGCGCTCACTCGCCGACCTGGGCGTCCCGCCGGAGGCCGTGCCCGAACTGGCGGCCGAGGCCGCGCGCCAATGGACCGCCCGGTTCAACCCCCGGCCGCTCGAGGTCGCGGACTTCGCCGCCCTCTACCAGGCGGCTTTTACCCCGCGGCCGGACGGCCCGCCCGCCGCGGGCTGAAGCGTCGCGCCCGACGCGGGTTTGCCTTCCGGGCCGCGCGCGGTCAGAGTGGGCGGGCATGAGCAAGCGGTTTTACATCACCACCGCCATTGACTACGTCAACGGCCAGCCCCACCTGGGCCACGCCTACGAGAAGGTCGTCGCCGACGTCATCGCCCGCACGCGCCGCAGCCTGGGGCAGCCGGTCTTTTTCCTGACCGGGACCGACGAACACGGCCAAAAGGTCCAGCAGGCTGCCGCCGCCGAGGGCAAGGACCCGCAGACGTACTGCGACGAGTTGGCCGCGCGGTTCCTCGAGTTGACCCGGGTGCTGAACCTCTCCAACGACGAGTTCATCCGCACCACCCAGCCGCGGCACCAGCACGTGGTCAGCGCCCTGCTCCGTCTCCTCCACACCCGCGGCGAACTCTACAAGGCGCCCTACCGCGGCTGGTATTCGTGGAAGGAGGAAACCTTCCTCACCGAGCGGGACCGGCGGCCGGACGGCACCTTCGACCCGAGCTGGGGCGAGGTGCGCGAAATCGTCGAGGAAAACTGGTACTTCCGCATGAGCCGCTACCAGACCTGGCTGCGCGAGCACCTCGAGCAACACCCGGAATTTGTACAGCCGGACTACCGGCGCAACGAGGTGCTGGGCTTCCTGCGCGCCGAGGCGCTCGAAGACCTGTGCATCAGCCGGCCCCGCGCGCGCCTGAGCTGGGGTATCCCCCTGCCCTTCGACCCGGACTACGTCAACTACGTCTGGTTCGACGCCCTCACCAATTATTACAGCCTGCCCGTGGCCCTGGGCGACACCGCGGCCGCCGCGCCGCTGGGCGAGTTCTATCCGCCCCCGGGCGTGCCCGCGCCCCCGCCCGGACCGGAATTGTGGCCGGCGGACATCCACGTCATCGGCAAGGACATCGTCAAGTTCCACGCCGTGTACTGGCCCATCATGCTCCGCGCCGCCGGCATCCCACTGCCGCGCCAGGTGCTCGTGCACGGCTGGTGGCAAAAGGACGGCGCCAAGATGAGCAAAACCACCGGCAACATCGTGGACCCCTTCGCCGTCGTGGCCGAGTGGGGCGCCGACGCCTTCCGCTACTACGTGCTCCGCGAATTGGACATCGGCCCGGACGGCAACTGGACCGACGCCGGCTTCCGCGCGCGCTACCACGCCGAGCTGGCCAACGGCTTGGGCAACCTGGTCAACCGCTCCCTCGCCATGCTGCGCCGCTATCGCGCCGGCCGCCTGCCCGCGCGCGCGCCGGACCTGGCCGCTGACGCCACGAGCGCCGCCGAAGAACTGGCCGGACACTGGCGCGAAAACCGGCTCCAGGCCGGGCTGATTTGCATCTGGAACCTCGTCACCCGCGCCAACCAGTACGTGGACCAAACCGCGCCTTTCAAGCTGGCCAAGGACCCCGCGCAAGCCGCCCGCCTGGACGCGGTGCTCTACACCCTGGCCGAAACCTGTCGCGTCTTGGCGGTCCTACTCTGGCCCTACCTGCCCCAGACCGCCGAGCGGATTTACCAGCAACTGGGCCTGGCGGATTCCCCGACCCGTTTCGCCTACGCCGCCTGGGGCGGCCTGCCACCCGGACACCTCATCGGCGAACCCGCCCCCCTGTTCCCGCGGCGGGACTAGGTTGGAGATTTTGCGCCGCTTCGTTTCATCAGTGTGCCGGCTGCCCACCGACCTTCAGCCGCACGCCCCTCGTGCGCCTTGCGGGTTGGGAATCTGCAACACGAGCAACGAACCTCCGTTGGACGCAAATCCTCGATGCCTTGCCGCGAAGGTCCGTTTGCTCGAAATCTTTCCTCTGCTCCCGGCGCTTGAATCCCGCTGGAACAACTGAGCCGACGGCCGTCGGCTGCTAAAAGGACAGAAGAACGCGAGGCGGGTTCCCCCGCCGCGTGGCCTCGCCAAGGGCTCATTCGCTCAGTCGCCGCGCCGGGCGCTGGCGGGCGCTGAACTTCCTCCGAAAAACCAGGGCCGCACGACCGGGCCGCGCCACGTGCGGTAGGGCCGCGCTGTGCGGCACGGCTGCTGCGGTAGGGCCGCGCTGCGTCGCGGCACAATCCGGTAGGACCGGGCTGCGTCCCGACCGGCGGTCGGCGCCGGCGCAGCGGCGCCCTACCATGTTTTCCGCTGGCGGTAGGACCGCGCT
>CAYXPA010000042.1:0-33719 GCA_964466945.1 uncultured Verrucomicrobiota bacterium
GGGCGCCGTAGGCGGGCTGAGCGGCGGCAGCCTTGCCACGGATGACGGTGCCGGCCTCGATGTTAAGGGTGGCGCCTTCCACCACGTACACCCACCCGTCCAGCAAGTATTCGTTGTTCGCAGTCCAGTTGTGGGTTCCGCGCAAAATGCCGGAAACCCGGACAGTCTCAGCATTTGTGTAGGAAGCACCGACCAACAAAGCCGTGGCCAGCGCGAGCAGGGGTCGTTTAACGATTTGTTTCATGGTTTGACTTGTTCGGCAAACACCCGTCGGCGTAAAGATTTTGGTGTCGCGACGGTGTCGTCTTGGAAAAAATTTGGTTTGCCATTGTGAACTAAAAATGGCGGTCAGGTTACAATTTGGTTTCAGACCTTTCGTCGTTCGGTAACCTCGGCTTGCCCGTTCTCCCGCAACTGGGTGTTCGATGGCCGTCGGACGTGCGCGGGGAATGGTTTGCGCGTCCACTTGACACTTAATACTCGTAGCTCAGCGAGAAGTTAAAGGTGATGCCCCGCGTGAAGGAAGCGTAGATAAATTCGCGATCGGTAGAGCCGGAGACCGCATAGCTCTGCATGATTTCAGGATTTAAGAGGTTGCGGGCGGTGAACTTGGCCTTCCAGCCGCGACCGAGCCGCTGGGAAACGACCAGGTCCAAGCTGGGGGCGGCCTGTTCGTACACGTCCCAGCCGTTGTTGACCACCAGGGCCAGACGCTCGGCTGCGTAGTACGCTGCCAGCGTCACGGACGTGCCGCTGCGCTCGTTGTCGTAGGACAAGTCCGCGTTGATGATGTACGGCGATTGATCATACAACGGACGCTCCGTTACCCGCTCTCCCGTGGAGACAAACTTCATCTCCTGAATCTCGGGCTGCAGCGGCACCCGCGTGTTGATGTAGGCGGCGTTCAACCCCAGGCTGAAGGGCTTCAAGTTCGGCTCGATAAAGGCGAGGTTTTGCCGCGCCTCGAATTCGAGACCCCACACCGTCGCCTCCGGGGTGTTGAGGAACGTGACGAAATCCGACGACGCGGTCCAGATGGGTGTGCCGTCGGGGCTGAGCGTGGCATTGAACTTCTCAATCGGGTCCTCGAGGATTTTGTAGAACGCCCCGACAGACAGCAAGCCGCCCTGCCGGGTAAACCATTCCCACCGCGCGTCGAAGTTTTCGCTGTGCGTCATGACCAGAAACGGATTGCCCTCGACGATCTGGTCGCCGGTCACGTCGAAGCTGCGATAACGCGCGAACTCGCGGTAGGTGGGACGCGCCACCGTCTGCGCGTAGCTGAGGCGCGCCTTCATGTCGTCGCGGAAATCCCAGGTCAGATTCAACCCCGGCAGGAGGTCGCCCTCATCAATCCGGCCGGTGAAGGTCTTGGATGACTGAAACGCCGAAGAACTCACCTGGAGCAGCGTGGTCTCGTAGCGGACGCCCCCGGTCAGGCGCAGGCGCGGGATCACGGGTAGCTCGACCAGGCCGTATGCGGCGTAGATGTCTTGGAGACCGTCGTAGAAATTGTTGCCGAAGTTTGAGTTCAAGCTGCGGGAAAAGACGTACCGCGACCGATTGCCCTGGGTCACCAGTAGCGGTGGCGGCGCGTTGGTACCCAGCATGTACTCGTAGGGGAAGGTCTCGACGTTGACGAGGCTGCCGCTGCCGCCGTTGTAGCTGAACGTCCGTTCGGTAAAGGAGCGATCGGACTGGCTGCCAAAGACGCCGCCCTTGACCTTCCACTCCAGCCCGCGCCAGTCTTCGCCGGGCAGCGTCAAATCAAACTTCCCGTTCAAGTTTTGGTCTTCAAGCTCCCGGAAATAGCGGGTCGGCCGCTCGGGAAACGGGGTGTTGTTGCTGATCAAGTCCACGCCGCGCAGTTCACTGGCCGGGTCATTCGGGTTTGGGAAGCTGATGAAATTGAAGTAACGCAGGTCGGGTTCGTACTGGGACGTCTCGGCCAGCGAAATGACCCAGTCCGCCTGCAAGTCATGAACCGCTGGGAGGTCGTGGGTACCGTGGAGCTGGTGGGCGGTCAGATTGCGTTCCGTCCAGTGCAACTCGTTCAGATGGGTGCGGCGCTGATCGTTGAACTGGTCCTCACCGCTGCTCTCGATCTGCCCGAGAAGTTTGCGGGCCGTGTCCTCGGCATTCTGGGTGTAGAGGAAGGTGTAACCCAGCTCGTGATGCTTGAAGAACTTGGCCGCCACACTTGCAAGACCGGCCCACTGCGCCATGATGACCGAGCGGCTGTCTTGGTAATCCTGATAAACGTCCGGCTCGCCACCGGCCGGCCGGTAACGCCGGCGAATGCCCTCGTCGTAGAAGCGATAGTCCCGCTCGTAACTCAGGCTGGCAAAGTAGCCGACGGGTGTTCCCTTCACCGTGACGGAGTCGCCGACCAGCACGTTGAAATCGTGATCCGGCGGCGGCGCTTCGCGCATCGGTCCCATGTAAGGGGTTCCGAACGAGCGCACCAGCCGATCCATTTCCTGCGCGGCCGCGGTCTTGGCCTCGAGCGGGATTTGGAGACTTCCGCTGGTGGCGGTCGCGAGCAATTGCTGCAAATCGCTCCCCGAGACGTTCCTCAGTTCCCCGGGCAGCTTGCGCGTGCCGTCGTCCATGGCCAGAAAATCAGTCCCACCGCCGGGATAGGTTAAAAACCGGTCGTTACCGGTGGACTGGGTGTTGTAACCGACACCGGCCCCCGCTTTGAAAACGAAGCGCTCCGGAAACGACTTCGTGCGGATGTCCATGACGCCGCCGGAAAAGCCGCCCGGCAGGTCGGGGGTGAAAGTCTTGCTGACCGCGACACTGTCAATGACCTCGGCGGGGAAAAGGTCCAGTTGCACCGCGCGCCGGTAGGGGTCGGCGCTGGGAACGTCCGCCCCGTTGAGCAAGGCCAGGTTGTAGCGATCGCTCAGGCCGCGAATGACGGCGAACTTGCCCTCCACCACGGCCACACCGGTGATCTTGGTCATGATCTCGGCGGCGTCACCGGCTGCCAGCCGGCTGAAGCGCTCGGAGCCGATGGCCTCGAGTAAGGACGCCGCGCTTTGTCGCTCCAGCAACAGCCCGCTTTCCTGCTGTTCGAGTTCGGGTGCGGTCACCACGTACTCTTCCATCTCGTAGAATTCGGGCCGCAGGCTGTAAGTGACCGGCGAGGTCTGTCCCGGCGCCACGAGCACCTCCCCCAGCGTCGCGCGGGTGTAGCCCGGCGCGGAGAATTGCAGGGTGTAAACCCCGGCCGGAACTCCCGTCAGTTGGAAACGCCCCTGCGCATCGGTGGTGACCGCCAAGGTGGTGCCCCGCACAATCACCGTGACGCCAGCCAGCGGTTTGCCTTCCCAGCTCTCGGTGACCGTGCCGGTAATAGTACCGCGTTCGGTCTCCTGCGCCTGTCCCAAGAGCGCGAGCGACAGGGTCGCCATGACCCACCAAGGGGAACCGCCGAAATACCGCCGTCGGTATCGCGAGCGGGCCGTCGGCTTTGGGCGGAAGCGGCGGAACACCTGTTGGTGCGGATTCATGGCCAGGTCTCCGGTCGAACATCTCAACCCCGGCTGCGGGCGGCCACCTGCTCGACCTTTTCGAGGTAACGCTGGACCGGCTCGCGGGGCTGAATTTTTTGGGCCCGGCGCAGCAACTCCACCGCCCGCGCGTACTGCTGGTTCTCGACCAGGAGTTGCGCCTGCTTCACCAGCGCGGTCGCCTCGAACCCCTCGATCTTGGCCGCGGCGTCGTAGCGGAAGGCCGCCCGTTCGGCGTCGCCCCGTTGCTTGTAGTAGTCACCGGCCAGCAACAGAGCCTCGCCGTCGAGGGGATTGAGTTGGAGAAGGCGTTCGAGCAATTGAATGGCGGTGTCGCCGGCGCCGGAGCCCAGCGCCACGCGCGCTTCCAGGCGCAAGAGTTTCAGTTCGTCTTCCCGCGCCGGGGCCGAGCCGGCCAGCTCGCGCGCGCGGGTCAACAGGGCACTCGCCTCGGTCCAGGCACCGCGGCTGATCAAAAGGTCGGCCGCCCGCAGGGTGCGGGCCAGGTTGGTACCGCCATCCAACCGCGCCGCGTCGAGGTAGGCGGAGAGCGCCAGGTCGGGCACGCCCTCGGCGAGGTAGATGTCACCCAGCAGGCTGAGCTGCGCCGCGCCCGCGCGGTCGAGCTTGCGAAGGACCTCGTAGCTGACCGCGGCCTTGCCGAGCTGATTTTGCTGCACGTAGATGTTGGCCTGGAGCGTCCAGAGCGCCTCGCGATCCGGATACTTGGCGAGCAGTTCGTCCAGCAAAGCGAGCGCCGCGCCGTAGTTGGCCGCGGCCACGTAGCATTTGACCAGCCCCAAACGATAATCCCAATTGTCGGGTTCGAACAGCAGCGCCTGCTGATAAGCCGCGGTGGCCGCGAGGTGTTGCCCTTCCTGAACCTGGGCAAAAGCCAGCAACCCGAGGATTTTTCCGTCGGTCCCGCCCAAAGTGAGCGTGCGCGTCAACGCCGGGATGGCCTCGGCATAACGCCCCTGGCGGACCAGGGCGAGGGCCAGGTTGCGCTGGGCGCGCAGGAAGTCGGGAAACTTGGCCAACGCGACCTCGAAATGTCGCACGGCATTGGTGAAGTCCTCGCGCTGAAAATGCACCGTGCCGAGCGTGTAATCGAAGAGCGCACTGGCCTCCGGCTTGGCGGCTGCCTCGAGCGCGGGGATGGCTTTTGCCGGGTCCTCGCGCAGCAAGGGCAGAATGGTATCCCGGTACAGCGTTTGTTCCTCGGCGCTCAGCCGCGGTTCGCGCTCGGACAAAAAGCCGTAGCTGCCCCAGAGCCGCCGGGCCATGTCGGGGTCATTCCACAGGCCGGCCAGCGGGTGATCTTCCGGCAGGGGCGCGAAAGGCGGCAGCGGGCTGCCGGGAGTCACGGCCGGGGCGCTCGGTGCAGCGGGCGCAGCGGCCTTTTTTTCGCGGCGCGAGGCACCCGCGGCGGGCAGGGCCAGTAACAAACAGCCAGTCAGCGCCAGACACTGGAACGGGCGACGCCGGCACGTGAAGAGGGTCAAGGTTGCGGTTTTCATGAAGGGCGGGCTTTAGCGAGCAGCGGTCTCCGGCAGGCGGAATCGGATGGTTTGTCGCAGGTAGGTCCGCACCGGCTGCCCGTCTTTAAGGCCGGGCTTGAATTTCCACTTGCGGATGGCCTCGAGGGCGGCCGCTTCAAATTCCTTGTGCGTCGAGTTCTCGACGCGCGGGTCCACCACGCGACCCGATTCGTCGAGCACAAAGGCCAGGGTCACCGCGCCCTCGACGCGCGCCTTGCGGAGCGTCTCCGGGTAGGCGGGAGGCACGGTGCTCAACACCTCCGGGCGTCGTTCGAGGTCGGCCACGCTGAAGGCGTCGGCCGTGCCGGCGGCCTGGCTGGCGGCCTCTTGCAGCCAGCTCGCGGCCGTGGCCATGGCGCCGCCCGAGCCCAAGGCCACGTCGAGGCTCACGCTCAGGTTCATGGGCTGGCTGGCTTCCGCCAGCGCGGGCGGCGGCTCGGGTGGCGGCTCCGTTTCGGGCGGCGGAGGCGGGGGGGGCTGTTCGGTTTCCGGCTGATCCTCGATTTGCGCCAAATCCGCCGGGCGCACGGCCAGGACGGACTGCCGGCGCGCGGAGACCATCTGTGTAAGCGGCAGGATGAGAAACACCCCCAGGGTCAGCAACGCGGCCGCGAGTAACACCCCCGGCAAGCCGGTGCGGTGACGACTGGCGGGCGTGTACAGGGGACGCATGGCCGGGGAGTCCGCACGCGCGCGTCAGTTCGCGGTCGGGTCGGTGGCGATGCTGACGTTTTTGGCCTTGCCGAGTTTGGCTTCGTCAATCACGCGCACCAGCAGCCCGGCGCTGGCCTTTTGGTCCACCTGAATGATCACCGGCATCGGCTCGCTCTGACAAAGGCGCGCCACCAACGGACGCACCCCGCCCAGGCCGATCTCCTTCCCGCCGTAGATGACTTCACCTTTGGCCGTGAGGGCGAGGAGAACGCTGTTTTTCTCGAGCTGCGTGGCCGTGGCGGCCTGCGGCTTGTCCACCTCCGTGCCGGTTTCCTCGACAAACACGGTCGTGACGATGAAAAAAATCAGGAGGATGAAGACCATATCAATCAACGGCGACACGTTGATGTCGGTCGTCTCCTCCGCTTCCACGATGGCGCGGCGGTATCTCATGCGGGCATTCGGGCCGGTTCGAGCGCTCCCAGCGGCGCCGCGGCCGGTTCGAGGCTGGCGGGATGATCCGCCGGCGGGAGGGTCTTGCGGAAGTGCTGGAGGGTGTAACTCTCCAAGCGGGCCAGAAAGGCCTCGAGTTCCTGCCGTTGGCGCCGGATCAGGTGGGTCAGGAGCAATCCCGGCAGCGCAATGCACAGGCCCACCTCGGGCGGGAACAGGGCCTGCGAAATCCCGCTGGCCATGGCCTCGGTGACCTTGCCGCCGCCGCCGGCGGCCAGGGCCTGAAAGGTGACCAACATGCCAAAGACCGTGCCGAGCAAGCCCACCAGTGGCGCTGCCGCAACCAGCGTCCCCAGCGTGGCCAGGCGACGGTCTATCGCGGGCAACTCGGCGGCGGCCACTTCGGCGAAGCGCTGGCTGATTTCATCCGCCGTGCGTCCGGCGGTGGTGTAGTGGATGATTTCGCCCACCTCGCCCCAGGCCTTGTCAGGCTGCTGCACCCAGGATTGCCACTCGGACTCGCGCAGGCGGCGGTACTGGCGTCGCCACAGCTCGAACCAGAGGCCGAGACCGACGATGAACATCAACACGGATACTCCCAGCAGCGGCCACATAACCCAGCCGCCGGCGGCCCAGATTTTGAGGATGTGATCAAGCATGGCTCGGTAGCGGATTGACGGGGGTGGCGGTTTCCGCCGGATTGTCCGGCAGACCGTTGATGAAGGCCGTGGCCGTTTGTTCCATGCTCGCGAGCACGCCCTTGACCTTGCGCGACAGGATCGCGTGCAGCAGCAGCGAGGGGATGGCCACGATGAGGCCGAACTCCGTGGTGATCAGCGCCTCGGAAATGCCGCCGGCGAGGGTCTTGGGGTCGCCCGTACCGAACACGGTGATCATGTTGAACGTGTTGATCATGCCCGTGACGGTACCGAGCAGGCCCAGGAGCGGCGCCGCGGCGGCGGCCAGGGCCAGAAACGGCACCAAGCGCTCCAAGCGCGGCCGCGTTTCCAGCATCTTCTCGTACATGACCTCCTCGATGTATTCCTTGGGCTCGCGATGGTGCTGGACGGCGCCGACCAGCATTTCGCCCACCGGCCCGGGAATGGCCCGGGCGCGACGGTCCGCCACGTCGCGATGTCCCGCCTCGAGGGCTGCCAAAATGGCGCGCAAATCGGCCGACGTAGCCACGCGCACACGCCGCACCTGGAGCCATTTTACAGTGAAGATCATCAGCGCCACCGCGCCCAGGGCCAGGATGGGCACCATGACCGGACCGCCCTTGGCGATGTGCACCATCAAGGGGTCGCGCGTGGCTCGCAAGCGCAGCGCGTTGCCAGCCGTGGCATCCACGGGCAGTTGGCCGGTGCCTTTGGCAATAAGGTCCTTCAGCGCGGCAGCCTGCTCGGGCGGAATCTCGGCCACGTTGGGCTCGGGCGAATTGAGGCGTTGCTCGACCAAGCCCTGGACCGCGCTGTCTTCGGACAAAAAGTACGAGCCCGGGCCGAATTGGAGGAAGGTGCCTTTCACCACCACCCCCGACGGGCTCAGGGCCTGGCCGGGGAAGCGGTCGCCGCCGACGGCGGCTTCCAAACGTTGCAGGGTGGCGGCGACGAACTGAAGTTGGCGGGCCAGTTTGTCGGCAGGCGCCAGGTCGGGTGCCTCCGCCGCGGCCGCTGCCTCGCGCAACGCGTCGCGGTAACGCGCCAGCTCGGCGATGGGCAGCCGGGTTTCGAGGGTGCGGCGATACTCGCCGAGCAGGCTCTCGAGGGCGCGGACCTCGTTGCTGCGGCCCTGGACTTCGGAGCGCAGCACGCCGAGCAGCACCATTTGGTTGGCCTCCTCGCGCTGGGCGCGTTGCAGGGCGGCGCGCTCGTCCAGGACACGTTGCTCCAAATCGGCCAGTTTTTGGGCCAGGGGTTGTCGCTCGGCCTCGATTTGCTGACGCAGGGCGGCCAGTTCGTCGAGCGCGGCGCGCAAGTCGGCCCGGGTGGATTCCGCGAGTGTATCGGCGGTTTGCGCGGCCGCCGGTTCGGCGCGACCGATCCCGGCGGCGAGGCCCAGCGTCAGTGCGGTAAAGAGCAGGCGGTTCATTGCAGTTGCGCGGGCAGGGCCACAAATTCGGCGGGCTGTTCGTTGCGGTACATTTGAATGGCGCGCGTGATCGCCGGGGCCAGTTCGTTGCGCGGGGTCCACTGCCAGCCGTTAGGGGTCGGTACGCCCGTGCCCGCGAAGTCGCCCGCCTTGTTGACAAACCACGCTTGCGCCAGGCCGGCGTAAAGCACCTGGACCGCGAGTTGGCGGCCGTCGGGTCCGGGGCGCGTTTCCTCGGCCACCGTGAAGGCGCCGTGGAACTTGTCCACCTCGTTGAGGATCGTGATCAGGGCCAGCGCCCGGGGCAACAGGGCGACGTTCGTCGCGGCGGGATTCGAGGGGAGTCGGTTCAACAGGGGTTGCACCGTGGTTTTCAAGGCCGGCGGAAACAGGGGCTCCAAACGCCGCACCCCGGCTTCCAATTCCCCCAGCCGGGCGCGGACAGTTTCCAAGCCGGCCTGGTATTGTGCTTGTAATGCGAGCAACGTCTGGCGCTGGGCCGCCACGGCGGCCTGGTTGGTCTCGACCCGGGCTGATTGCTCCCGGAGACCGGCCAGCTCACGCTCGAGCAAAGCTGCGGTTTGCTCGAGGGCTGCCTTGTCCGCAGCCCAATCAGCGCGCGTTTGGGCGAGGGTTTTGCGGACCTGCACCCATTCCTCGAGGGTCGAGCGGGCGCTAAGCAACGGGGATTCGGCGGCGCTGGGAATCCACGCCACCCCGAGCAGCGCCGCCAGCAAGCCACGCAAGCGTGCGTTCAACATACACGGTTGGACGCTGACCGGATTGTGTCACAAGACTGCGACAAAGACGTTACGACTGAGAAAAACACCGACTCGGTAGGCGCGTATGCCGAAGGTGTTGGCAACAGGCTCAGGTTGGAAAGAACAATGGTTTTTCGGTGCCTCGATGCGGTGACCTTGGAGGTGGAAAGAAAAAAGCCAACCCGACTTGGGTTGGCTTTTGAAAGCGGTATCCGCTCCCCACTCTCCCCCACCACCGTTTTCCTCCTTCTCCGCCGCACTTGGCGGTCTCCGCAGCGTCCCTTGGGTCCTCCAGCGTGTTCAGCAACAAACAGTATTCATGCCAAGACCTAGGAGCCATTGAGTTGCGGCGGGCAACTCGCTCCCGACAAGGCACTTCGAGATCATCTGGGACCCGAGCGGCGTCTTGGGCGACGCTGCGCCTAGTGTAACTGTTGCCGACAATTCAATGCGGAGGTGCCGAGACCGGGCTGTATCGCAAATGCAACCGACTCGTTTTCAATTTATTGCATACGGCACGGATCCGATAAACGCCTTGTAAGCATGGCCGACAGGGGGCGACACCTTTCCGTGCTCAAAACCCCGGGCACAGCCCGTCCACAATCTTGGCCCCTTGTCCTTGCCGCCGACCGTAGCGCCGATTGCCTTGGCAAGCCCGGCTGCAGGCCAAGCTCATGGAGTCGAGACGGCAGCGTGCGCAGTCGCCAAGACCTCGGCCACCGTCCGGCAAACAACCTCGTGCCCGCGCCGGTTGAGGTGCCCGTCATGCGGGTGGTAAAGCCGTTCGCCGCTGCGCCGAAACTCCGCCGCCAGTCCCGCCGCCACGTGATACGCCGGCACCGCTTGCACACGGCACGCTTGCAACACCGATTCGGCAAAGAATTGCTGGTACTGAGCGGACAGGGAGCCGGGTTCTTCGACAAATGACCGTCCGGCCAGGACGAAAACCCGCAATTCAATCCCCGCCCGGCGGGTGCTTTCGCGGATTCGCGCCAGCAAATCCGCGAAAAGCTCAGTGGCCGGGCGCAAGTGCGCTTCCAGCCGGGCGCGATAATCCGTCCGTCGGGCAAACTGACTTCGGAGCAACCGCGCCAAGGCCCAGCGTCGGGCCAGTCGCACGCCCCAATCCGCGCGCACCGCCTCCTCCCCGAGCACGGCAGTCTCCAAATCCGGCGGCGGCTCCCGCAAAGCCGGGGTAGCCGACGGCGCCGGCACATTTTGCAAAACCAACCCCGCCGGACCCCGCTCGAATCGAGGCTTGGCGGCATGGAACTGAAGCGGGCGGGCAAATTGGTTGTCGAGCAAGTCATTCCCCACGTACACCATCAACCACAAATCGTCCGGCCGGTACTCGGGCAACGCGGCTTCGATCAACAGCGCTTCCTGGTCGGTGCTGTACCCGGGCACGGACAGGTTGAGGAAGGTATTGCTCCCCCGGCGATTGAGCAGGCTGGTAAACGTTTCCTCGTCGTTGACCCCCAGGCCGAAGGCGAAGCTGTCCCCCACTACCGCCACCACGCGACCCCGCCGTTGCGTCGGTTGCGCGGGGTCGTAGCGAAAGCCCCGCTTGTTGATGCGGTAGCGGACCGCGAAATCCCGATGGTGGTGCGCCCCGGTCCAGCCCGGCGTCAGACGCCAACCCCACTGCGGGTCGTACTGGATCATGCCCGGGTCCGGGCGGTCGCTCGCCCGAAGCGCCGCCTCCCGCCAGCGCAGCATCAATTCAGCCCCCAGCAGCCCCATCCCGAGCACCAGTGCCACTGCGAGCAACCGAAAAATCCATCGCTTCTTCAAGCGGCGCAAAGTTGGGCCAAAAGTCCGCGCGCCAGCAATGCCAAAGCCCGCCCCCCGAGCCCAAAACCCTCGAAAGCCAACTCCCGCGTTCCCCCGCCCCGACTGACATTGCCGCCGGGGCTCCGCGCCCGTTACGCTCGGCGCGTGATCAAGCCGGTGCAGCAAGACGAGGCCTTTCTGGCGGACGTCCGGTCCGCGCAAATCCAGCCGGACCACCTCCACCTCTGGTGGTTGGGCCAGAGCGGCTACCTGATCCAATGGGCCGGCCGCCACGTCCTGTTGGACCCTTACCTCTCGGACGCGCTCACCCGGAAGTACGCGGGCACGGACAAGCCGCACGTTCGCATTTCCGAGCGCGTGGTCGCCCCCGAGCGGCTGGACTTCGTGGACGTCGTCACCTCGAGCCACAATCACACCGACCACCTGGACCCCGACACCTTGCGGCCGCTGGCACGCGCCAACGTGGGCCTGCGCTTGGTCTGCGCCCGCGCCAACCGGGACGAAGCAGTCCGCCGCTCGGGCCTGGACTCCGGGCAGGTCATCGGCCTGGACCCGGACCAACCGCCGCGCGCGGTGGCGGTGGGCGATCTTGAATTTCACGCTGTGCCCGCCGCGCACGAAACCCTCGAGCGCGACGACGCCGGTTTGTACCGCTTTGTGGGGTTCGTCCTGAAGGCCGGGCCGTTTGTCCTGTACCACGCCGGGGATACGGTGCTTTACGCGGATCAGGTCGAGCGCCTGCGCCCGTTCGGAGTCCAACTGGCCCTGCTCCCGATCAACGGTCGCGCGCCCGAGCGTCGCGTGGCGGGCAACCTGTGGGGTCGCGAAGCCGCCGCCCTGGCGCGGCAAATCGGCGCGCGCCTGGCCGTGCCCTGCCACTACGACCTGTTTGCGTTTAACACGGCCAGTCCGGAGGAATTCGCCCGGGAATGCCAGCGGCTCGGCCAACCCTTCCGCGTCCTGCGACTCGGCGAGCGCCTGACCCTGCCTCCGCCTAACTGAACCCAGGTGCTTGGCGCGAGAGCGCGCAAAGCTGCACGCAGGCCGCGCGCGCCTCCGTGCAGTCAGTTCTTCGGGGTCAACCGCCCGCAGCGGTGGAAAGGTAGGGAATCGTCAGCGGGCCTTGCGGCAGCACGGCCAGCCGGGCATCCGGGCCGTGGCGGGCCAGCTCACGGCTCACCCACGCCCCGATGTCCGCGCAGGGCTCGAGGTGGCAGGCGCGCACCACCTCTGGCGGCAACGTGCTGTACAGCCCAAGGCGCGCACGCCGGCGCACCTGGGCCAGGATTTGCACCTGCCATTGCTCGGGCTCGACCGCGCCGGCGCTCAACGCCCGGGTCAACCACGCCTCGAGGTCGCTTGCGCGGCGCAACAGGCGCTCGAACGGGCTGTCCGGCGGCACTCCTTCGCGGCATTCGCAGGCCAGCAGGATCGAGCCGCCGGGCTTGACGATGCGGGCGGCCGCGGCCAGGCCCTTCACGCCCTGGTAGAGGTTCAGGTCCAACGGCGCGCCGCTGTTGGTGGTCACCACCACGTCGAACGGCGCGGGCACCGGCCGCATGGCCGCGCGCCGCACGAACTCGCAGCCCGCCCGGTGCGCCGCGATCAGGTCGCCGGCAAAAACCCCGGTAATTTCGCGTCGCTCGTTCAGGGCCACGTTCAGCAGGAAGCTCGGCCCCGCGCGCAGCGCGACCTCGCGCAGCTCCTCCCAGAGCGGGTTGCCCTCGGTGACGCCGAAGGTCGCCCGCGGGCTGGCCAGGTTCTCCGGGCGGTGATTGGCCATCACGCTCGCCAACCCCGCGCACCCGGGCATGATGCCCTTGGGCCCGCCGCTGAAGCCGGCAAAGAAATGCGGCTCGATGAAGCCGGTCACCACCCGCACATCCGCCGCCACGAGATGCCGGCTGAGCAGGGCCGGCGTGCCGTCGCGCATTCGGCCGACTTCCACCAGCGACGCCGCGTCGTGGCAATCGTGGTTCAGCACGCGGTACCGGGCGGTGACCGCCGGCGTCAGCATCCGCGCCAGCTCGGCGGGCGTGTTCGCGCGGTGCGTGCCGGTCGAGTTGAGCAACGTGACGTGGGCCGCGGGCACGTGCGCCAACTCCTCGAGCAGCCAGGGGATCAGCCGCTCGTTGGGCGTGGCGCGGGTGCTGTCGGTAAACACCACGCACACGCGGTCGCTGGGCCGGACCATTTGCCGCAGCGGCAATGCCTCGAGGGGCTGACGCAACGCCGCCCGCACCGCCGCCTGCTCATCGGCCAGGCCAGGGCGGTGTTCCGGGACAATGACCGTGGTGCGGTCGGCGGGCAATTCGACCGTCAGGCCGGTTTCGCCGTAGGCCAATTGGACTGAGAGGCATTTCACGCCACCGGTGTAGCCGCGAGTCGGGCCGCGAGGCAACCTTGGAAGCGCCAGTTTGTCCGGCTACTTCCGGGGACCGGCAAACTCAAGCGGGCGTTTCCTCATGGAAATCATCCGGACTGGGCGCTCCGGCGCAAGCCAACACCAGACCACAGGGAAGGCCTGACTTTCCAGTGCGACTTGGGCATGCTCGCGCCCATGAATTGCCTGTCACTGAGCCGGCGGGCCGTTCGTACCTTGGCCCGCGGGATGAACCGAGGCGCCTGGACCGCGGGACTGCTCGCGCCGCTGCTTGTCCTGGCCGCTGACCCCGAGACCTCCCCTGCCCCATCCGACACGTGCCGCGAAACGCCCGCGTCGGCGGTCGAGACGCCGCGCCTCCGCTTCGAGCCGGACGGCCTGGGCGGTTTTCACTTCGACACCGGCGTGGTGCGCGGCCGCCTGCACGCCGGGGGTGCTTCACTGGGTGTGACCGAGGCGTACCACGTGCCCACCGGCGCGCGGCTCGACCAAAGCAAGGGACTGCTCAGCCACTACCGCGTGTTCGCCAACGGCCGCCGCTTCGGCCACGGCGCCTGGGACTGGCCCAGCACGGCCAGTTTGCTGCCGGACGGCCGGGTCGAGGTGCGCTGGGCGGACACGAACGACCGGCCGTTCACGTTGCGCGCCCGCTATCAACTCACCCGGCCGGGCATCCTCACGGTTGAAACGCTGGTGGAAGCACGCGCGGAGCTGCGCGGCTTCGAGGTGTTCCTGGCGTCGTACTTCGACCCCGCGTTCACCAACGCGTTTGTGCTCGCCAAGGGCCGGGCCCGCGACGGCTACGCCAACGCCACGCTCGACAAGGGCGAGTGGCAAATGTACCCGCGCGACGCCGCCGCCCGCGCCCTGGCTGAGGACGGCCGCTGGCAGCTCGAGCCGCACCCGGTGAACTGGACCTTTCCCGCCGAGCTGGCGTCCGGCCCCACCGTCCGGGCGTTCCGGCGCGCGCTGGGCAAGGGCCTCCTGGCCACGTTCAGCGCGGACGCCGCGGACTGTTTTGCCGTGGCCAAGCCCCACCAAACCGAGGCCCACTTCTCGACCTATCTCTCGCTCTTCGGCCGCACGCTGGCGGCGGGAGAAACCGCGCGGGCACGCGTGGCGCTGGTCATCACGGGACCGGCAGCGCCGGCGAGTCCATAAGCGCGGCGTCGGCGAGCCGACCAAAACGTCCCTGCTGCACCGCGACCACTTCCAGAGTCAGCCGTCGGTTGCCCACGGCGTCGAACTCGAGCGGGCCGGTCCGCCCATCCAGCGGCCGCCGCGGCGGCATGAGCGCAAACGCGGGCCGCTCCCCGGCTTCACGCAGGACCGTGGCCAGCACCTGCACCGCGTCGGCAGCGGCCAACGCCAACGGGTCCGGCTCGACGCCGAAGCGCGCGGCAAAGGCGGCGGCGAACGCGCCCGCCCGGAGGCGACCTGCCGACGGCAACGCCGGGCGGGTCGAGTAAAAACCCTCGGCCTCGGCGCCGGCGCCTTTCAGAAACGTGGGCCCGGCCAGGCGACCCGGACCGGCCAACACGCCGCGAAAGCCCGCCGCGCGCACCGCGCGGACCCAGCGTGCCGACGCCGCGGAATCGAGCCAGACCAACACGCCCCCCGGGGCCGGTCGCGTCAGCCGCTCCAGCGTGGGCGCCGCGTGGGTGGGATGCGCGGCCACCGATAGCACCGGGTCGAGTTCGCAGCCCGCGGCGCGGGCCGCGACGGCCAGGTCTTTCGCGGCCTCCCGACCCGCGCGGCCTTCGGGCACCAATGCCGCCCAGCGCCGCACCGGCTGACCGTCCGCCGCCCGCGCGCCGGCGAACAACGCGCGGGCTTCCTGGACGTTGTCGGGCACCAACCGCAGCACCCAGGGGATGCGCGCGCCGGTGACCGAGGTGTCACCGCACAGCGACGCGGTGGGGATGCGGGTGCGGCCGGCGACCTGCTCCACCAGGTGCACGGTCGTGCCGAGGGCGGGGGCGATGAGAGCCTGCGCACCGGCCTCCAACGCCAGTGCCACAGCGTCATCGCCTTCGGTGCCCCATTGACCCGGGCTGCCGCGGACGATCAATTCGATGGTGCAACCCGGCTCAGTGCCCAGTAATTCGGCGCCCAGTTGCGCGCCGCGCCGGATGGTTTCCGCCTCCGGTTCGCCGGGAGGCAGGACCAGGCCGATTTTGAGGGGCGTCGGCGCGGGCTCGGTGTGCCCGCAAAAACCCGCGGCGCCCGCCCCCCCGGCAAGCAGCCCGGCCAGGAGCAGCGGGCCGGGCCGTGGGAGCGGGCGGCGGGCGGTCATGGTTTGGCGGCGCTGGCCTGCGCCTGCTGCGTGCGCCCGGGCCGCCAATTCGGCGCTGGCGGCGGGTCGTAATGCCACTGGCCGTTGCGGAAGTGCGCCGTGGTGATGGGCGCGATGTTGTCCCAGCGGCCGTCGAAGATCATGTGCCCGGTGACGCCGTCCCATTCCTCGAGGCCGGCCAGGTAGTCGCGAATGCGGAAGCGGTTCGGCCCGGCGTGGTCAATGGCCTCGATCATGAGCCGCGCGCCGTCGTAGCCGTAGGCGGCATAGACATCCGGCTTTTCGCCCCAGCGCTTTTCGTAGCGGGCCACGAAATCCATCCAGGCCGGGTCGGTGCGGTGGAGGTTGAAGAAATAGGTGATGGTCATGCCCTCGGCGTGTGCGCCGGCGGCCCGGGCGAAGCCGTCTTCCTGGAGGCGGTCGAAGCCGAAGAACTGCGCGGTGATACCGGCCTCGCGGAACATTTTGACGAACCGGCCGATGTCCTCAGGCTGGCCGTAGAACAGGACGGCGTCGGGCTCGGCGGCCTGGATCGCGGCGATCTGGGCCGAGAGGTCGCGGTCGCCCGGCTTGAAGAACAGGTGCGCCACGGGCGGGTAGCCCAGGCGGCGGATGTAGTTGTTGAAGTGCATTACGCCCACGCGGCCGGGCCGGCTGCTCTCGCGCAGGACGGCGATGCGCCGGCAACCGCGGTCCTTGACGATGAGCTGCGCCAGCCGGAAGCACTGCTGGCGGTCGTCGGGCCAGACGCGAGTCAGCCAGGGAATTTGGGTCTCGGTGAGCGTGGGGTCGGGGTCGGAGGTGTTGATCAGGTAAGTCTCGATCTTGAGGGCCACGCGCAGGGCCACGTGCGTGGCGTCGCCGTCAATGGTGCCCAGGAAGCCGAGCACGTCGGCATCCTTGAACTCGACGGCGATGTTGGCGGCGCTGCCCCACTGCGGGGCGTCTTCTTTCTCGATAACCTCGAAAGGCAGTTGCCCCGGCTGGCGGGCGGCATTGGCCTCCTCGAAGGCCAGCAGCACGCCCTGGCGGCTGCGCCGGCCGCGCGCGGCCTCGGGTCCGTAACTGGCCGGGCTGAGCAGGCCAACCTTGAGGGACTTCAGATTCGGCGGGTCCGGGTAATCCCGACCCGGGCCGCGAAAGGGCAGCCGGCGGGTCCAGTAGCGGTAGTACGGCTCGACGCCGCGGAAGGGGATCAATTCCTCGGGGGTGTTGCCGTAGTACGGGTATTCGCCCTCGAAGGCGCCCACCCCTTCGCCCTTTAGGGCCGGGTCCACGGGTTCACTCACGCACCCGTCTTCCTTTTCCTGGACGGGCGGCGGCTCGGGTTTTTCGACGTAGCCGTAGCCGGCGGCGCTCAGTGAGACGGGCGTCGCCAGCAGGCTTAGCAGCAGGGCCCAGCGTTTCATGGTTCCTCCGGTCGGATCAGAATGGCCTGGGCCTCGATTTCCACCAACAGGTCGCTGCGGCAAATCCGCGCCTGGATGCCGGTGCTGGCCGGGAAGGGGTCCAGGCCCAGCGCGCGGTAGAACTCGTTGCGGACGCGATTGAACTCGGCGTAGTCGCGCTCGATGTCGCGCAGGTAACAGGTGGTGCGGACCACGTCGTGCCAGGTGGCGCCCTCGCTCTTGAGCAGCTCGGTGATGTTGCGGAAGGTGCGCCAGAGCTGGGCGCGGAAGTCGCCGGGGTAGAGCGTTTCGCCGTTGGGCCCCACGCTGGCCGTGCCGCTGATGAGCAGGTGCGTGACACCGCCGGGCAGGTCCACGCGCAGGCCGCGGGCGAAGGCGCTGCCGTACTCGCCGGCCTCGTTGAGCACCTTGGGCGCGGAGATGGCGCGCTTGCGCACCACGGGGCGACCGGCCGGGAGTTTTTTGAGCAGGCCCACCGGCGCCGGCTCGCAGGCCGGCAGGCCCAGCGCGCGGCGTTCGGACTTTTCGGCCTCGGAATAGACCAGGCCGTTTTCCTGGTAGTTGTCCAAGGTCACTTGGGGAGCAGGAATGGAAGCGGGCATAGACGGGTGCGGATTGGCAGGGTTGTTGGCTTGCATGGGAGATCAAGGTTGGGCCCGGGCCACGGCGGCGGGGCGATGCGGCTTGGCAAAAACGCCCCGGCTCAGCCCGTTCGAGGTGGCGAACCAGGCATCCTCGTCATCCACGTAGATGCCGAGGACGAAGCAGTTGGCCAGGGCGGTGGACATGGTTTGCACTTCCGGCGGCTGCCCGGGGCGGTGAATGATCCGCAAGCCCTCGCCCCGGGCGCCCACCTCGTAGTTGACCCAGGTCTCGCCGTCGGTGACCGAGACGCCCTTGTCCATGCCGATCCAGGCCACGCGCCGGTAGGGCCAGACGAACTGGGTGAAGTTGGACAGCAACGGGGTCTTTTCCTCGACCCAGGTCTTCCAGCCGCGGCCCTCGTAGCGGGCGAAGCCGAAGTAGGTGCATTGCCAGAGCACGCCGTCCTCCCAGGAGAGCCAGGAGGTGATGTCGTTGATCGGGCCGTCGTCCGGCACCAGGTCGTAGTGGAAGTCGCGGTCGGGATCGCGGTACTCCTTGAACGTGCCGCGGGCGGGGTCGTGCTCGATGATCCCGCCGCCCCAGACGCCGATGTACACCAGATTCTTGGCGCCCTTGACTGCGTAGCACCAGGGCTCGTGCATGACGGAGTTGTTGTGGTCGTAAATCTTCCACTCGCCCGTCTTCGGGTTGAGGGAACCGGCGCCGGCGGCCGTGGCGACCCAGATGCGATCCTCCAGGACATCCACGCTGTACACCACGTTGTTGGGCAGGCCGCTGTTGGTCTGCGTGTACACGGTGAACTTGCCGCCGCTGAGCCGGGTCAAGCCGCGCATCGTGGCGATCCACAGGTCGCCCGTGCGCGGGTCCTCGACGATTTGCAGGACCATTTTGTGGCTGAGACCGTCCTCGGGCCCGTAGCGGTGGAACTTGCCGTCCTCGCCCCGCACACACAGGCCGTTCCAGGTGCCGATCCAGAGCCGGCCGTCGGTGGTCTTGTACACGGCGTGGACCTTTTCGGCGGGGATGCCGTCGGCCTTGCCGAAGTTCTCGAACCGTTCGATCACCGGAAACGGCACGTCCTTGAAGGCGGCGGGTTGTGACTCCGCCGCGTGCGGCACCGGCACCGCGCCGAACGCGGCGGCCAGTAGGAGAGACAGGGAGGTTGGTTTCATGGGACTCGGGGGTTACAGGGTTTTGAGGTACTCGATCAAATCGTTGAGCTGGTGCTTGGACCAGTAGGAACTGACGCCGTGCAGGTCATTGGTCTGGTAGGTGGTCCAGAGTTCCTCGAGCGTGCGCGCCCGGCCGTCATGCAGGTACGGGGGCGAGGCGGCGATGCCCAGCAGGTGGGGCGTGTCGAACTCGTCGGTCACGTCACGCGGCCCGCGCGTGCCCACCGCGCTCTTGAGCCGGTTGGTGAACAGCGGCGGGCGATGACAGGTCTGGCACTGCCGCTCGATCGGGATGGGCGTGCCGTCGGGCTGGTGCGTGGCAAAGAACAACTGCCGCCCGCGCTCGGCCGCGGGCGAAAGCGGTTTGCCCAGCTCGGTGAAATGCCGCGTGCGCGCCGGCGGCTGGGACTTGAGGAACGTCACCAGGTCCTCGAGGTCCCCCGGCGGGATGGGATCGGTGCGCATCAACACGCGGGCAAACCGCGGCCCGCACTGCACCTGGAGGCTCGGGTTTTTCCCGTTCCACTTAAACGGAGCGGTGCGGTCAATGCCCTGGAGCGTGCGGTTGTCCAGCAGGTTGTCGCCAATGCCGTCGCCGTCGAAATCATACGCCAGGCCATCCACGTGCCCGTCCGGGTGACACGAGCGGCAGGAGAACTGGCTCTGGAAGGTGTGCGCCGCCTTGGTGAACACACGCTCGCCGCGGCGGATCGGATCCCGCGCCCCACCGTCGCTCAACACCAGCCGGGCGCTAACCTCGAAACGCTCGGTGTCCACCGCCCAGACCTGGTCCTCGAGCCGCACGGACACGTACAACCGCCGCCCGTCCGGGCTCAACGCCAGGTGCCGCGGGTTCCGCCCGGTGGGAAGGCGCGCCACGACGTACTCCTCCGCCAGCGACAAGTCCCGGATGGCTTCGCGGCGGGTCGCTGCGTCCGCCCGGTCCAGCCACGCGGCCAGGCGCTCCAGGTCCACCACGCTGATGGCGTCGCTGCCGCCGGAGGCCACGTAGGCCCGCCGCCCCGCCGGGTCCACGGCGAGGCCCGCCGGATCGGCGAAGTACGCGTTGGCCTCGTCCAGCGGCACCTGCACCACCCGCCCCTGCCGGTCCGCCACGGCCAGGCCGCTGGACATGACCCAGCCGTTGGCCACCTGGGTGATGGGCACCAGGTTGCGCACCTTCACCAGCGGCGCCAGGGCCCAGCCGCGCGCCGGTACGTACACCAGGTCCTCGGACAAGTGCGCCGACTCGAGCGGCACCCGGCGCAACACCCGGCCGGTCGCCGGCTGGAGCAGCGTCAACTCGGACGCCGCCGGCAAAAACAAGTGCCGGTACCCCGCCTCGGACGGATGCGCCGAGGCGCCGCCCGCGGCCAGGTCCGGCTCGGCCAATCGGCTGACCACAAACGCCAGTTGGCCGTCCGGCGAAACGTCCACCCCGAAGGGCTCGCGACCGGTGGCGGGACGCGCCACTTCGCGCAGCGGGGAAAGGCTCAGCACCGCCACATCGCCGCTGCCGGCGTTGGCCACGATGAGTCGTTCGCCCGCGGGCGTGGCGGTGTAACGCACCGCCACCGGCGCCATGCCCACGTACACACTCTCCACCTCCTGGAGCGTTTCCAGATTGAGCTGGGCCACCCGGTCCTGGTGCCTGCAGGCCACAAAAAGGCGCCGCCCCGCGGCGTCCACCGCCAGCCCGAACGGCCCGCCGGCCACGCGCGCCCGGCGCAACACGGCCAGCGTCTCGGCATCCGCCTCGAGCACCTCGTCCACGTCGTCCAGCGCGACGTACAACCGCCGGCCGTCCGGCGAGACCGCCAGCCCGGCCGGCGCGGGATGTCGCGGACGCGGCTTCGCCCAGGCCATTTGGCTGAGGTCGTTCCCGTGGCAGTGATTGCACGAAACAAAGCCGAGGTCGGCGCGGCCGGTCCAACGGCGGACGTGGTTCACCGACCAGAAATAGCCGCCGCCGCCCAGGCCGCCGGCGGCGACCAGGCTGATGAGCGAGACCATCACAAAACCGCGCGTTTTCATGGCTGCTTGCCGGCCAGGGCCGGGCCGGGCGGTTGGAGCACGGCGGACGGGAGATTGGCGGCGAGTGGGCGCACGTTGCGCGGGGCGTAATTGTGCGGCTCGTGACAGCCCACGCAGGCGCGATTCTCACCGGGGCGCACCCAGACCAGCGGCGGGCAGCGGCGCACCACGGCGCCCGCGGCATCCAACGCCTCGATGACCAGGGGCACGTCCGCCGGCAATTCCACCATGAACGAGCCGTCCGCGTGGGGTTTCAACTCGCCCAGCACCTGCTCGCCCTCGCCGGTCCATTGCGCCAGCCGCACGCGCACCGCCGGATTCGTGGACGGGCCGGCGGTGTAGCTGGTTTCGTTGACGTCGAGGCAAAGCAACGTGCCGGTCGCGCGCACCGAGGTCATGGTTGAAATATGCCCTTGCGGCCAGGGCCGCGGCGCCAGCCGCATCGCCTCGACCTCGTGCCAGGCGGGGTCGTCAAAAAGCAGCGTCACTGTCTCCGCCACATCGGCGCGCACCCGGTACACCCCGAAGGTGTCCGTGGGCCCGCGCCCGGCCAGACCCAGCGGCTCCAGGCAGGCCAACCATTCGCCCGGCTCGCCGGGCTCGACCGCGCGGCAGGCGCCGGGGATGGTCGGCAACAACGGCGCGCGGCTGCGCTGAGGCCGGGCCTGGCTCACTGCTTCGGCGCGCGTCAGCTCCGCGGCCGTGTGCTGTTCCGCCGCCAGGAAGGCCACGCGAGTGCGATCCAGCTCGCGCGGCCGGCGCAGCACCGGCCAGCCGCCGTCGTGCTGCCCGGCAAAGGCCGTCAGTTCGGTGCCGTCGTTGTTGACGGTGAACAAACCCAGCCGGGGGCCGTGCGGGCCGGCGCCGCCGGGCTGCACGGTCACAAACAGAATCCGGCCGTCGGCCAGCACGGTAGGTTCGAGCGCACTGTGCGCAGTGAAGGTGAGCCGGCGCGGCGCGGCGCCGGGTTTTTGCGCGTACAGCGCGGCGGGGCGCGACGCGGTCCAGGGCTGGTCCGCCGGGGGTACGGGCGCGGCAAACACCAGTTCGCCTCCGGCCATGACCGCCGGATTCAGAGCGCCGCCGGGCATGGCAGTGACCCGCCGCGGGGCGCCGCCGTGGAGCCGGGCCTGATAAATCTGCCAGTCGCTCGCCGCGTCGCGCCGGCCGGCGAAGAACACGGTGCGGCCGTCCGTCGCCCCCACCGGGTCGCCGGCGGCGAGCAGGCCCTTCGAGAGCAGGCGCACGTCGTTGGTCCGGTACGGCGGCAGCAGGAGCACCACGCGACTGCCCGCCGGGTAGCGGGCATCGAGCAGTGTGGCGGCGCGGGGCCTGCCCGAAAGTGGCGGCGTCTGGGTCAGGACCAGCGCGCCCGCGGGCGGTTCGGGCGCGCAGCCGCCCCCCAGCAGCCAGGCGGCCGCGACCAAGCCGGGCATGGCGGGCCAATGCGCTTTCATGTGGCTAGGGTTCCTTGACCTTGAGGAATTGATTGGCCGGCACGTTCTCGAGCACCTGCGTCGCGCCGGCCGGCCAGCGGATTTCGATCTTTTCGACGCTCGTGGCGCGTCCCAGGCCGAAGTGCAGCCGCGGGTCGGACTGGCCCAAAAAGCCCGACGGGCAGCGCGCCTCGGCGAACTGCGTGCGCCCGCCGGCGGTGACGCGCACCTGCGCGCCCCAGCCGTGGGGATTGGACCGGGCGCCCCGCAACTCCAGCCCGAGCCAGGCGCCGACCGGGCCGCGGTTTTGCAGAAGAAAAGGCCGGTCGCCCATGAGCGTGACGACCAGGTCGAGCGCCCCGTCATTGTTGAAGTCCACCACGGCACTGCCGCGGGCGCGCAGGCGGGCGTCGAAGAAGGCGCCGCCTTTTTCGCGGGCGTTGGTGAAGCGGGCCTGGCCGTTGTTTTCGAGCAAGAGACTCTCCCAGCCCACCAGGTGATGGGCGTCGCCGTTGGCGATGAGGATGTCCAGGTCGCCGTCGTTGTCGAAGTCCAGGAAGTTGCTGCCCCAGCCCACGTACTCGGCGGTGAGCTGGCCCAGACCGCTGGCCATCATCTGGTCGTTGTAAACACCGCGGGGCGTGGCCAGGTACAGCGAGCCGTAGCCCAAGCGCGAGACCAGGATGTCCGGCAACAGATCGCCGTTGCAGTCGCCCACGGCGGCGGTCATCGAGCCGGCGGCCTCGCCCAGGGCGTTGAAGGCGATGCCGACTTTCATGGCCATCTCGGTAAACCGGCCCTTGCCGTCGTTGACCAAGAGCACGTTCGGCGTGGCGTCGTTGCAAAGGTAAAAATCCGCGTCGCCGTCCAGGTCGAAATCGAGGGCGCACACGGACATGGCGCGGTGGTTGGGCAGGCGAATGCTGGCGGCTTCGCTGATGTTCTCGAAGGTGCCGTCGCCCCGGTTGCGGTAGAGCGCGTTGAATTCGCCCTTGTAGCTGAGGGGGCCGGGGTAGGCGTCCGGGTTGAAGTACAGCTTGTAGTTCGGGTCGTAGGTCAGGTAGTTCGCCACGAAGAGGTCCAGCCGGCCGTCGCCGTCCACATCCGCCCACGCCGCGCCGATCCCTGTGCCGGTGTCGCCCACGCCGGCCTTTTGGGTCACGTCCTCGAACGTGCCGTCGCCGCGGTTTCGGTAGAGAAGGTTTCGACCCACGTTCACCACGTACAAGTCCGGCCAGCCGTCGCCATCGTAATCCGCCACGGCGGCGGCCGTGCCGTAGCCGCTGCCGGCCACGCCGGCCTTCGCGGTGACGTCCTCGAACTTGCCGTTGCCCAGATTGCGGTAGAGGCGGTTGGGCTCGCGCCGCGTGCCCGGGGCGTGCCGGGTCACCCCGTCCAACGGTCCGGAGTTCACGAAGTACAGGTCCATCCAGCCGTCCTGGTCGTAATCCAACACGGCCACGCCGGCGCCGTTGGACATCAGAATGTTCGCAATCCGGTTGGCGCAGAACTGGTGGACGAAGGTGATGCCGGCCGCGGCAGTCACGTCCGCAAACCAATCCTTCTCGCCCGCCGGCAGGGGCGGGGTTACGGTGAGCGCGCCGGCTTCTTCACCCGCCGCGCGGCTCACCGGCCGGCCGTCGTCACCGCTACCGCGCTCGCCCGCGGGGGGCCACGTCGCCGGTCCCGATTCCCGATCGCACCCCCCCGAGAACAACGCGGGCCCCAAAAGCCCGGCCGTGGCGGCAATGATTAGCAGGCGACGGCGCTTGGTGCGTTCCATGAAAGTGGCAGTTGTTACGAAAAAATTGCGCCCGCCCCCCGGTGGAACGAACGGCCATGTGGCGAGCCGGCTGAACCGTGGGGCGGAATGGACTGCCAGCGCCGCCAGTTGCCGGGGACGCCGGCAAATCAACGCAGCGGCAGGGGCGGAACGCGCGTCGGCTCAATCCCACGCCACGCTGAAGTCGTCCCTGGGTGCAGCGGGTGATGCGGGCGGCGGCGGTTGCGGCGCGCGCGGAATCGCTGCGTCCCGCTCCGGCGTGGGGGGCGGTGGAGGAGTCGAGGCGCCTAATGCCGCCGGCGTCGGAAGCGTTCCCCGCTCCGCGGCGATCAGCGCGTTGCGCAACGTGTACGGGCTGCCCATGTGCAGCGTGGTGGCGATCCAGCGCAGCGACAGCGGCGTCTCCCGACGGAGCCGTTGAGCGATGGCTACTTTCTCCGGGTCGGTTTTGCGGCGGCGGGACAAATCCTCCGCCGCCCAGCCGCGCCGGGCCAGTTCCTCGGCCAAAATCAGGCAGCCCAGTTGAATCTGGGCTTCGTGCGGCAGGGGAGCGCGGCGGAGTTGGCCGGCGAGGGCGCGCACGTGCTGCGCCAATTCCGCGCGAAAGCGCTCGCTCCCGAAACACCAGCCCCGCCGCAAGGCCCGCCAAGTATCCGGGGCGGGCTCGAGGCGACGCGCCTCGACGCGGGCCGCCAGGGCTTGGCGCGCCTCCGGGGTGTCGCCGGGCAAGCCGGCGGCTGCCAGCAGGCGATCCACAGCCAGCCAAGCCGGCCGTTGCTCGGGTGGCTGCAACGTGGCGGCGAGGCTGGAGCCCGGATAGGCCGCGAGGGGTTGCTCCGGGGTCAGCAGACCGGCGCGGGCGGGATTGAGCCACACGTGCAGACAGGCCTCGAACAAGAACGGGCCTTCAGGGTCCACCGGCAAGGCGCGATAACGAGCGGCAAACAAGTGCCCGCGGAGTCCGTGGCGGCGGTTGTAGCGCAGCGAGAAGGTGCCCAACCACCACTTCATGCCGCTGACCAGGTTCGCCAGCGGAGTCTCCAGCACCAGATGCACATGGTCCGGCAACACGCAGTACGCAAGGACGCGCCAACCGGTTTTGCGACAAGCCGTGCCCAGTGCGGCCAAGAGCTCCTCGACGACCTCCGGCGCGCGGAAAAGCGGCTCGCCGCGGTTGGTGCGGCTGGTCACGTGATAGAGCGCGCCGGGATATTCGAGGCGGGGTTGGCGGGGCATGGGCAGGCTTGGGACCGGTTGGCCGGAGTGCGATTGACTGTGAGCCGGTAGCGCTGCTTCGGCGTCGCGCGCGGCGGCTCAATCCCCGCGCCAGCGGTGCAGGCGCTGCCGCAGCATGGCGTGCCGCTCGGGGTCCGGGAGCAGATTCGGGAAGTCGCGCAACAACTGCTCCGGGTCGGGAATCTCGCCCCAGCCGGTGACGGTGAAGACCTCGACCGCGCCGCCGGCGGGCAGGTTCAGCTCGCGCCGCTTGCGGTCGAAGCGCGCGCGCAGGGTTTGCCGCCAAGCTTCGAGGTCGGCGGGCGCCTCCAGGTTGTGCCGCCCCACCCAGGGCAGCCATTCGCGAATCTGGCTCTGATGACACCAGGTCAGGCGGGCGATTTCCTCGAAGGCCGGTTCCACATCCACCGCCAGGTCGTGGCTGTTTTCGCCCTGCATGTAGCCGTCGTACACCGCCACGATCACCGGCACCGGGCAGGGTTCGGAGCGGGTTTCGTCGGTGGGGTACTCCGGGGTGAAGGCGTGCGGCACGTTGATCATGTACGCCACCTCGCGCACGGCCTGGGCGACCGCCACGTGGTCCACGTGCACCCCGGCCAGCGGGTCGGCCGGCAGCGGCGGGCAAAAGAGGTAATCCGGCTGAAAGTCGCGAATGGCCTTCCACAACGCGGCCAGCAAAGGAATGTCCACGCGCAGGCAGGCCTCGCGAGGCACGCGGCCGTCTGGCAGACGTAGCGGCTCGAATTCGTAGCCGCCCAGCCGCGCGGACTCCTGCTGCTCGGCCAGGCGCAACCGGCCCGTCTCCGCGCGGGTGCGAAAGTGGTGTCCCGCGCAGCCGTCGGTGCAGACAATCACCTTGCGCCGCACCTCCGGCCCGAGGCGGCGGCGCCACAACTCGAAAGTGCCGGCGGCCGTGAACTCGAAGTCATCGAAATGCGCGTGGACGTAGAGCAGTTTCATGCGGTGCGCCCGCGAGACTATCCCCCGTGGAGAACCTGCACAAGGCATTGGGCTGGCAGCCCCCGATGGCCACCTGCCGCCGATTTGTTCCGAGGAGCGCACGCGCCCCCGCGTGCTGCCGACGGCGCCCCCGCCGCCGACCACCGTAACGCAGGCTGCCAGTCCGCCGTATCCCCTGCCTGCGCCGCTCCCGTCGCGGCTGGCAGGCCGACTGCCCGTTGACCCCGGTGCGTGGTTCGCCCAGCCCCAGCGGGTTGGAAACCCGCGGTACAGCAAATTGGAAGTCCGCGCTACGCCAGCACACCCCGCCGCCTCAACAGTGCCGGTATCTGGCCTCCGGCATCCGGTATCAAGACCCGCCCCCCAGCGCCGGCCAGCCGGCGCACTCCATGCGCTTCGTAAGGTAGGGCGCCGCTGCGTCGGCGCCGCCCGCACGGCCGCGCCGCAGCGCGGCCCTACCGCGCGCCAGCGCGTGGAGTGCGGCAGCTTGCTGCCGCTTTCCGGTCCCCGCCTCCGGCCTCCGGTATCTGGCCTCCGGTATCTGCTATCCGGCATCCGACGACCAACTCCCCCCACTCCGTCTTCGCCCTAGCCACCATTTCAGGGCTGGCGCCCGGCGTTGGTCAGCCCGGGCGGGTCGGGTGGTATCGGTGCCCCGCCGCCGCGCGGCAAGGGCGGCGGCAGCTCCATGCCGGGCGGCAAGGGCGGCAGCAGCGCGTGCAGACGCCGCCAGGCCTGGCGTTCCTCGTCGGACATGGCCTGCCAGCGGGCGGCGTTTTGGAGAAACCGCTCGCGCTGCTCGGGCGGCAGGTTGGCCAGCCGTTGGAGCGCCGCCAGACTGCGCGTGCGCTCGGCCGGGGGCATCGCTTCCAGGGCTTGCATCAAGCGCGCGGCCTGTTCGCGCCGCGGCGCTTCGATCCCGGCCAGCACGCGGGCTCTTTCTTTCTCGCTGAAGTTAAGAAATGCCGCGAACCGCTCGGTGATGCGCGTCCGCTCCGACTCGGGCAGCGCCTCCCAGCGTTCGAGGTCGCGCTGGAATTGCTCGCGCCGGGCCGGGGCAAGCTGGCGTGCGGCGGCGCGCGGCGTTTGAGCGGCGGCCAGTTCGTGCAGCGGCAGTCCGCCGAAGACCGAGCCGCCGGCCAACAACTCGGCTTGCTGCTGCGGCGCGAGCCGGTCCCACGCCGCTAGTCGCTCGGCCACCAGTTCCCGGTACTTGGGCGGCACTTCCCGCAGCAATTCCGTGCGCCGCTCCGCCGGCTCGCGCAACAAGGGCAAGAGGTAATGCCGCAGGTTCAGCAGGTGCAGGCGCAACTCCCGGTCCGCCGCCGGCAGGGCGTCGAACTCCGCCAGCCGGGCGCGCAGGTACTCGCGCTGCTCGGGACTCCGCGCGGCCAAAAAAGCCTCGCGCTCGGCTTGGGGCATCTCGAGCAATTGCCGGAAACGGTCCACCGGACTGGACGCCGGGGGCGGCACCGGTGGCGGTTCGGGCAGAGTGGGCGGGCGGACGGCCGCGCCGGACGCGGCCTCGGCGCCGCGCAAAACCGCGCTCCCGCCGGCCAGGCACAGGGCCAGCGTCAACAGCACCAGCGACAGGCACGGTCGCCTCATGCAATCATTCCAGGGCGCGGGCCAGGGCCTCGAGGTCGGGCAGCGGGCCGTCGGGCAGGTGAAGCACCACATCAAATTCCGCCAGGGCCGCCGCATCGGGCAGGTCGCCAGCCAGCGTGGAAACCACCAGGATGCTTTCGGCCAGGCGCGCCTGTTCGCGGCGGTGTTGATGGAACTGCCAGGCGCCCAGCATCGCCGCCAACAACACCGCCGCAACCACCCAACGCCAGGCCGGTTGCCACCCGGCCAGCCAGCGGCGCCATGCGCCCTGGCGGCTCGCCGCGGGCGCGCCTTCCCGGCGGTCCAGCGCGGCCAGTGTGTTTTCGGCAAAGCGGGGCGAAAGCGGCGCGGGTGGGAGCGCCGCCAGCAGACGGGTCAGGGCCAATTCATCCGCCCAATCCGCCGGCCGGGCCTCGGGATGCTGCGCCAGCCAGGCGTCCAGCTCGGCGCGCTCGGCCGGGGTGAGCGGGCGGCGCCGGGCCAGTTCCAGCAGTTGGGGGCCTTGCGGAGCGTTCATGACAAGCTCGGGCAGTTGAAAACCGGGCCGGGGTCAAAGTTGCGGGTCGGCGGCGGACCACTCGCCGGTGCGCAGGTAGGGTTTGAGCCGGCGCTTGAGCGTCTCGCGGCCGCGGTGAATGAGCGATTTGACCGCGGTCAGCGAGCAACCCAGCACCGCGGCGATGTCGTCGTAGGAAAGGTCCTGCTCGCGATAGAGCAGGATGGCGGTGCGCTGGGCCTCGGGCAGGTCGCCCAGGGCTTCCTGGATTTTGGCCTCCAGCTCGCTCAGCAGCAGCGTGTCCACCGGTCCGTCCGGGCGGGTATCCGGCACGGCGCGGGCCGGCGCGTCCTCGAATTCGGGCGGCGGGGCGTCGAGCGAGAGGGCCGGGTGGCGGGCGCGGCGACGCAGTTCGTTCAGGCACAAATTGCGGGCGATGGTGAACAGCCAGGTGGTGAATTTGGCCGTGACCCGGTAGCGCGCGGCGGATTTGTACACCTGCAGGAAGACGTTCTGGGTGAGGTCCTCGGCTTCGGCGGCGTCGCCCAGGGAATGGTACAGGAAGTTGGCCACGGCCTGCGCGTGGCGGGCCATCAACGCCTCGAAAGCCCGGCGGTCGCCACGCTGCACGCGCAGCATCAGGGCGGCATCGGGATCGGCGTGTTCGGCCATCGCGGGCACTCTAACAAACCCCCGCGGACCAACAAGGTCGCGCGACGGCAACGCCAAGGGGTGCGGCGAATTTTCGCGCCAGTTCCGGGCCGGGCGGCAGGACCAACTTGGGCGTGGTCGGCAGCGACCGGCCCCGGCTTCCGGTCTAGCCGAGACTCAGATACTCAGAAAAGGCGGCCCGGAGAAACCGGAAAAGGCCAAAATGCCGAAGGAAAAGCTGGCACCGCGGCAGGCCACGCGCGTCGCCGGCATCCGGCATCCGGCTTTGGGTTAAGCCGAAACTCAGAAACTCAGAAAAGGTGTCCGGCGAAACAAGGAATAAGGCCAAAAGACGAAGGGAAAAGGCGGCAACTGGGCAAGCGACCCGCGCTGCTGGCATCTGGCATCCGGCATCCGGCATCCGGTATCCGCCTTCCGCCTTCTGACTCCTGTCTCCTGCCTTCGGACTTCGACCTTCGACCTTCGGACTTTCTCTTCGGTCGTCGCCTCCGTCCTGCCACCGCAGACAGGCGTCAGCATCTGCCGCCGACTCGCCGCTTGACGCCGCGCCGAAGCGCTCCGAACACTCGCCGCCATGAAGCAACTTTTGCGCGCCGGCTGGTGCCTGGTCTTGGTGGGGTGGTGCGCGGGCCTGACCGCGCTGCACGGCGCCGAGCCGGCCTACGAGGCCAAGCCGGATCACCCCTTCTTCCGCGAGTTCGCCCCGCGCAAGGCCCCGACCCCGGCGGGCCTGGTGCTGCGCGAGGGCGATCGGCTGGCCATCTGCGGCGACTCGATCACGGAGCAGCGCCAGTACTCGCGCATCCTCGAGACCTACCTCACCGTGTGCGTGCCGGAGCTGAAGGTCACGGTGCGGCAGTTCGGTTGGTCCGGAGAAACCGCCCCCGGTTTCCTGGCCCGCATGACCAACGACGTGCTGCGCTTCCGGCCCACCCTTGCCACGACCTGCTACGGCATGAACGACCACGGCTACCGGCCGTACGAGCCGGCCATTGGCGCGCGTTACCGCGAGGCGCTGACCGCCATCGTGCGCGCCTTCACCAACGCTGGCGCGCGGGTCATCGTGGGCTCAACGGGGTGCGTGGGGCCGAAGGTGCCGTGGACGCGGGCCACGCAGTTGGAGATGAACCTCAACCTGTGCGAGCTGCGGAACCTCGGGATCGAAGTCGCCGCGGCGGAGGGCGCGGGCTTCGCCGACGTGTTCTGGCCCATGCTCAAGGCGCAGTTCTTCGCCGTCCAGCGGTACGGGGACGTGTATCAACTGTGCGGCCGCGACGGCGTGCATCCGGACTGGGCGGGCAGTTTCGTCATGGCCTACGCGTTCCTCAAGGCCCTGGGCCTGAGTGGCGACATCGGCACCATCACCGCCGACCTGCAGGGCCTGCGCGCCACGGCCACGGCCGGGCACGAGGTCAACGGCTTTAACGACAATGAAATTCAGGTCACCAGCCACCGCTATCCGTTCTGCGCCACCGGCGAGATCAACAAGGACAACACCCTCCGCTCGGGCATGACGCTGGTGCCGTTCAACGCCGAGCTCAACCGCTTCTTGCTGGTGGTCACCAACGCCGCCGCGCCGCGCTACATCGTGTCCTGGGGCAGCGGCTACCGCACCTACACCCGCGAGCAACTGGCTCAGGGCGTGAACCTGGCCGAGGACTTCGCCGTGAACCCGTTCAGCGAGGCCTTCGACCGTGTGGATGCCGCCGTTGCCGCCAAGCAGGCCTACGAGACCCGCCAGGTCAAGGACCTCATGCACGGCGACGAGGGCCGGGCCGACCTGGAAGCCACCGTGGCGCTCACCGAGAAGGCGCGCCAGTTTTACGTCGAGGCACTGGTCCGGGCCATGACGCCCGTGACGCACCGCATCAAGATCATCGCGCAATCGCAGTAGTCGTCCGGCACGGGGCGCGCCCTCGCCCCCGGTTCCAAACTTGCCGGCCGAGGACCAAGCCCGCGGTCACCGCAAGCCGCCGACAATTTTTCGCAACCCACCGTTAGCGGGCCGCCGGCCAGTTTTGTCAGGCTGGCCCCATGCAAACGCGCATCGTTTCGGCCGCTGACCTGCTGAAAAACCGACGGCATTCGCTCCATACCTGCAACCGTCCGGAGGGTGTCATAGCTCTCTCGCCACGGTTCGGCTCGTTCCGGTGGCAGCCGCTGGTGTGGTGGCTTGCCGCAGCCTGGCTGGCCGGCGCCAACGTCCGGGCCGATGACCCCGAACTCGCTGCGATGCTTCCCGAACCCGAACCCGAGGCACTGCCCAAGACCGTCGTGTACGGCGAGGCCGAGAGCGAGGGCGTCGCCCAGGAGCCGTTCTTCCCGTCGGTGCAGGGCACGGAAATTTTCTCCGGCAAGAAGGCCACGCTCATTGACCTGGACACCCTGCCCCAGGTCCAGGCCAACAACTACCGGCAGGCGCTCACGCAGACGCCCGGGCTGTTGTACAGCGAGGAAACCACGCCGCTGGTCAGCCTGGGCTACCGCGGCATCGGCGAGCCGCACCGCGCGCAGTTCCTCCAGGTGCTGCAGGACGGCATCCCGATCCACGCCGACCCGATCGGCTACCCGGAGGCCTATTACACGCCGCCGCTGGAAGTGGTGGACCGGCTCGAGTTCGTGCGTGGCGGCGCGGCGCTGCTGTACGGCCCCCAACCGGCCGGCGCGCTCAACTTCCGCACTTACTGGCCGCGCTTGGACCGCCCCTTCAGCGCGCGCACCCGCCACGTGTTCGGGAGCGACGGGCTTTACGCGACCTACAACGCGGTGGACGGCACGACGGGCAACCTGGGCTACCTGGCCTACTTCAACCACCGCCAAAGCGAGGGCTTCCGCTCCGCCAACAGCGATTACGTGCTCGATGGCGGCCACTTCAAGCTGGTCTGGGGCGCCCTCAAACCCACCCGCTGGACGCTGGCCTTCGACGGCTACGCCGAGCAACACGGCGAACCCGGTGGCCTGACACTCGAACGCGGCCCCGGCCTCGCCAACTACGACGACGACCGCACCCAGGCCACCCGGTTGTACGACCGCTTCCGGCTGCAACGCTACGTGCCTTCGCTGAGCATGACGCACGACTTCAACGACCGCACCAGCGCGGAGGTGAAGTTTTGGGGCGGCTACTACGACCGCTTCAGCAAACGCCAGCGCGGCGGCGGCTTTGGCCGGTTTCCCAGCGGCCCGCAGGCGGACTCCAACAGCATCGAGCGTCAGGAGTTCTACACCTTCGGCACCGACGCCCGCCTGCGGCACGATTACCTGCTCGGCGACGAGGACCAAACCCTGACCGCCGGCATCCATTTCTACCGCGGCGATTCGCCCCGGACCGACGCCCTCGGCAACCGGCCCGACGCCGAGACCGGCGTGCTCCTGAGCGCCTCCCAGCGCGACGTGTATTACGGCGCGGCCTTCGCCGAAAACCGATTTCAACTCGGGCGCTTCGCGGTCACCCCGGGCGTGCGCCTGGAAACCATCGCCCAGGACATCACCGTCAAACGACCGACGGCGGGCGGCGAAACCGTCTCGAACAAGGACTCGCTCGAGGTCGAGCCGCTGGTCGGGCTGACCCTCGAGTACGCCCTGCCCCAGCGCTCGGAACTTTACGCCAGCGTCGCGCAATCCTATCGCCCCACGGTGTTCACCGAATCCATCATCCCGTCCAGCGGCGCGGTGGTCGCTGGTGATGTCCGCCCCACGACCGCGTGGTCCTACGAACTCGGCTACCGCGGCCGGCCGACGGACTGGTTGACCTGGGACACCAGCCTCTTCCTCGTGGACCTCGATGACAAATACGGCGGCACCGTCACGCTGGGCGGGCAGACGCTGCTCCGTTCGGTCGGGCGCAGCCTCAACTACGGCTGGGACACCGCCGTCGAGCTCGAACTGACCGGCTTTGCCCAGGCGCTGACCGGCGAGGCCGACCCCCGGCGCGCGCACCGATTGGCGCTGCACGGCAACTTCTCGTTGCTCGAGGCCGAAATCCACGGCGGCACCCTTGACGGCAAGCGGCCCCAGTACGCGCCGGAGTACCTGGTGCGCGCCGGCCTGATCTACCGCTGGCAGGACCGCCTCAAGCTCGCCCTGCTGGGCACTTTCCTGGCCGATCACTACGCCACCGATGACGAGAACCCCGGCCGCTTCATTCCGGCTTACACCACGTGGGACCTGACGCTCGAGGCCAAGGTGTACCGCGACACCGTGAGCGTGCTGGCCGGCGTCAACAACCTCTTCGACGAGGATTACTACGCTCGCATCCGGGGCGACGGCATTGACCCGGCCTACGGGCGCAGCTTCTACGCCGGCTTTCAACTGGCGTTTTGAGCCGAAAAACCGCTTTGTTGGGGGAGCGCGCGTGCCCGGCGTGCGAATCTGCGCGTCCTCGCGCAAAGCGCCGTCGGCACTAATGAGCACGGTACTGGAGCCGCACCCTCGGTAGGGCGCCGCTGCGCCAGCGCTGCGACCGGCAGCTTGGTAGGGCGCCGCTGCGCCGGCGCCGTCCACCCGGCCGCCACGCAGCCCGGCCCTACCGAATGCCGTGACGCAGCTCGCGCGACCAAATCGCGGATCGGCACGCCTTTTGGTGCCCCGGCTGAAAAGCCCGGAGTCGCACCACGTAGCCGCCTGCCCGCCCGCAGGCCGACCACGGCCAGGTTGGCCGTGCCCCAGAATCAACCGCATCGTTTGGGCTACGCCTCGCGGTAGGCCTCCGGCACGTAGGCCGGGCAGCGCTTTTCAACAAACAACGGCTTGAGCCGGGCGTAGCGCGGCAGGCCGTTCTCGAGCGGCACGCGCACCCAGTCTTCCCCGATCAACGGGC